>CAZKHR010000009.1:0-12355 GCA_964552745.1 uncultured Candidatus Saccharibacteria bacterium
GTACCTCGCGAGATTTATCGGTATCTTCGAGTCTAAGAATAAATTTGCCGCCCGCTTGCTTGGCAACTAGATAAGCAAAGAGAGCGGTACGAATACCGCCTACATGCAAGAAGCCGGTTGGGCTGGGTGCGAAACGAGTGCGAACTGATGTCATAATGTTTTAAGTATACTACATACTGGTGGCTAGGCGTTGAATTTGGCTATTGGAAAGAGTTGCTTCGCCGTCAATAGTATAGAGAACGCCTCCGTTAACCCAGGATACGCGACCATCTTGAGAATAAATAGTCAGACCATCGATAGTTGTAGTGGTGACGTCTTTTGAGTCTTGGCTAAAAGACTGTTTAAGTGTAGAGGAGCTCCAGTTGCTGCGTTGTTGGGTGATTGTAAAGTCATGTCCATCGTCAGCAGAATAAGCAAAGCGCATGCTAACTTCGCCATCGCGGAAGGAAATCGGTCCACTTAGCGCGTAGCCATCAGGACGATAGCTAGGGTATTTTGCGTCAATCCCAGACTGAATGGCTGCCATTTTGATTGATAAGTTAGGCATGCTGAGATAAGTAAAATAACCTGCCAAGAGAACGACTGCTAGGCTAGGTGCGGCAATAGAAACAAAACGAGTGAATCGGTTTTTTTGGCGTTGTTTTTGGTGACGTGGTTTTTTTTGTGGTGCGATTTCGCGGTTCATCGCTTCAATAATTGCTTCATTTTTCAAAACACGAGCCGGTTTTGGGGCGGCGACAGGAGCTATAGGCTGGGTGATTTTGGCTTGAATATCCATTTTTTTGGCGTTAGTTCGACGCTGTTGCTGGAGTGAAGGGTTGCTATGTGAAGTGCGGGTCGCACGCCTAGCTAGGGGGTGAACTTCAGCTGGACGAGAAATTTCTGTTGGCTTAGCAATAGGCTTGGCAGCTGGTTTAAATTTTGCTATTGGCTCAGCCTTTTGAGTGGTTAATTGCTGGACGCTGATTGGGGAATAATTGCGGACTTTGACGGTTCGAGTAGCTGTTCGGGGTGAGGTCTGAGGTTGTTTGACGTAACGGCGATTGAGCGTGTTTGATCGTTGTGTTGATGCGTGAACACTTGACGTAGTAATGCCGGGACTTCGGGCGATAACATTTTCGGTTGGAGGGTCAACTTGCTCGACAATAGGATTGAAGTTTTCAATAGGCAAACCCGTTATTGGGTTGTATGCTCGATTTTTGACTATGACGTACTCTGTTGTTTTCACTAAATTTCCCCTTTGCGCCTGCGAACCCCTCGCATAATTATGCTTATACTATAATAAATATACAACAGGTGGTGATGGTTTGACAAGTGCCTCTATTTTTATTCCGATTGTGATATGATATTATGCTATATATGCATAGACGGCGTTCTCGTAAAAAAGAATTAGCTCATAGAATAGCCATTTACGCCCTAATGACGGCGACAATGCTGTCACTATTGGTTTTATTAACTTATCGGATATTGGGTTATCAGTTTAATTTTTCAACGCGCGCCGTGGAGCGAAGTGGTTTGGTTCAGTTTGATTCATTTCCGCGAGGTGCTAGGACGCAAATCGATGGTCGTAAGTATGACTTAACCCAGACAAAAAATAAAGTCTCACCAGGCGAGAGGCAGTTTTCGATGAGCTTGGAGGGCTATCAGGATTGGCAAAAGACCTTAACAATCAAAGCCGGTGCAGTAACTTGGCTGAATTACGCCAGGCTGGTGCCAAGTGAGAAAAAAATCACAAGTGTAGAAGAACTTGGATTACTGGCAAATGCTAAAAGCTCCCCAGATAGTCGCTATATGTTTGGTGTGCGTTCGACTGAAGCCGGTTTTGAGAGCGTGTTGGTTGACTTACGAAATAGTCGTCAGCCAAAAACTACGACCCATCCGCTCGAGTTATCTAATATATCTGGTTTTGAGGAAGAGCAAGAGGTGTCGCATCAGTTTAGTGCCATCAAGTGGGACTTGGCTAGTCGCAATGTGCTGGTTGAGCATCGCTATCAGGGTACGGTGAGCGGAGTTGAGTGGCTCTGGATTGACCGAGATAATCCGGCAGTAGCGACAAATATCTCCACTTTGACCAACCTGTCAATACAAGAGATTCAGCCAGCCAAGGACGGTGAAGTTTATATTTTGCAAGACAATGGTGATGTGCGACGATTGACTATTGAGACTGGTACGGTTTCGCGACCGTTTATATCGAACGTTGTTTCGTATGGAATTTATGACGCCAATACTATCTACTATGTTGCCTCTCAAGCTGACGGTCAGCGGATAGCTGGAGTGTGGCAAGATAATTGGGATGTACCGACAATTATTCAGACTATTCCTGAAGATTCTGAGCCGGTTAGCGTTTCGGCATCGAGGTACTTTTATCAAGACACTATTGTTTTGGCGCATGGTTCATCGGTAACGATCTATCGCGGTACGTTGCCATCAAATGTTCAAGAGCGAGTTGAGCTGATTGCTAAGCCGTTCGATAAGTTTACTTTAAGTCGACCAGTTACTTCCCTGCAAATTAGTAAGAATGGGCGTTTTATTATCGCCGAAGATGAGCGGGGTTTTGTCAGTTATGACCTGGAGTTGTCGCTAATATCGCAACAAGTACGAAAATATCGTGATGAAGCAGTTGATTGGCTGGACCAATACCATGTTTGGCAGGTCAACGAATCTGGCGTACTGACTATGCAGGAATTTGATGGCGTTAATAGCTATGAACTTTTACCAGCTAACGCGACATATGACGCAGTTTTGACGCAAGATGGCAAGTCGTTGTATGTATGCACTAAGGATGAGACTGGTCTTGCGACCTTGTGGCGTCTGGCAATGACCGTGGAAAAAAATTAACTGGCGCCAAATAGGCGCTCAATTATCGATGGTGCTGGACGACCAGGAATAGTTGCACTAGTCGGATCGGTTTCAGTTGAGGCGGCTGCTTCGGCCTTGGCGGGATCAGGGCTGACCTGTTCGGCAAAGACCAATAGGCGCTTTTGAGCAGTACCAATCGGCACACAGCTAATCAATGTCAAGATTGGTTTATCGGTCTGAACTTGCACCTTAGAAACTTCTGTTGGCAAGACTACTTCCATATGAGTGACTGAGTAGGTGTAGCGTTTTGATTCATAATTCATATAAATAATATCACCAGCTGTCAGCTTTTCGTTTTGAGCAAAGACGACACCGTAGTCGCCCGCTGCAAAGATGTCGTTGCTTGAATGGGCAGCAAACACGGCATTGCCAATCTGTCCTGGAACAGCATTGGCGCCAGGGATTGAGAAATGAGCAATACCGCTCTCCATGGCGGTCATCTGAGAATTGTGATCTGGCCCAACGCCGTAAACCACTGGTGCATCGACGTTAATTTTCGGGATAATCATTCGCGACTCGGGACTGACCTCTATGTCAGTAATTGGACTGGCGATGATATTTTGTGGTTCAATACTGCCCGGGCTGGCGTAGGCGACGATGTTGCCAATTAAAATTGGGTTCCACTGTAAGAAAGCAACGATTAGCAGAACGGTAAACCCGGCGACAAAAGGCATGAAATGTCGAGACTTTTTAACTTTTTTGGTAGAATCAACAACTTTTTGACGGATATTTTGCCTTAACTCACTCATTGCTTGGTGCGGTGTTACAGACTCATCGGATTTGACCGGTTCGATTATGGTTTCAGAAACCTCTTTTTCGATCTTTTGCTGCATACTAACCCGTGAGAGATAGTGTCTTTCGTAATAAAGTTGGTAATATTTCTGCCATGCTTCGTGGTATTGCTGCCACTGATTGGTGGTTGCTCCTTGCCCATAGGAGTTGGCCATGGTCCGTTGATAGGTTGAAGCGGCATCATCTTTTGCTGGCGCTTGGGCGGTCTTGACCGTTGTCTGCTGTGGTTCTGGCGGCGTTGTGCGTAAGCCATGACTAACCGGCCTTGACTGCTGGTCAGAGGCTATCGTTTGATGGGCTGGCTCAGGCTCTTCAGACTCAGTGGTCGCTATTGGTGCTGGTGCTGGTGTAGTGTGGGGAGTGCTCTCTTCTCCCTTGCCTTGATAGATATTTTCTAATTGACTACGAATAATATTGGCTGCGGCCTGTTGCTGTGAAGCAAGGCGATTGGCGGGCACGACAGATCTCCCCTGCGGCTCTGGCGGGGTTGTTTGGCGTGGCTGGTATGGGCTATCTGGATTCATCTATCGTAATTCCTGAGAAATCCTTCCATTGTTACAGCTTATAATTATTGGTACCGCGGGCCGGACTTGAACCGGCACGTCCGAGAGAGGACACAAAATTTTGAGTCTTGCGTGTCTACCAATTCCACCACCGCGGCACGGAGCTGGACAGTAAGTAGTATAGCACAATTAGTGGGGATTATGTAGTGTATAACAGTATGCCTAGGCCAATTAACATGGTGATTAGGAGGTAGATTGTAGTTGGCTTAAATAGTCGGCGCATGACAGTGTTTTCGCGGTGAACTAGCCCGACTACGACACTAGCGGCTACGACATTATGAATAGCCATGGCGTTGCCAGCAGCAGCGCCAATCATTTGCAGGGCTAAAACAGTGACAAAAGGCAGTCCAGTGTCAATAGCGATACTGTACTGAACTGGGGCCATAGTCAGTGTCGATACTGTTGCGCTACCAGCAATCAAGGCGCCGATAGCGCCAAGTACTGGCGAGACTACCAGCCAGAACGAATTAAAGTTACTGGCAAACGTCTCGGCGATATATACAGGCATGGCTGACAGACCAGAGGTGTTGACTCCAGAATTAGTAAATACCTGAATCATGATCAAGGCTGGAATTAGTGCTGACAGGGCTAGTAGTGTGGATTTTGTTGCCTGCTTGAACGGAATGCCGAGGGATTTGATTGGTTTTTTGGCAATCATCACGGCTACCACTGCACCGATTATCAATACTGCCCCTGGCGAATACAGAATATTCCAGGTTGAGTTGATTGATTCGATGCCTAAAATTTTCATCCAGCTGGCGTCAACTGTAGTCATCAACCAGCTTTTTAAGGGCTCAATTATTCGACTGGCCAGTAAAAGGGCGATAACTACGCCATAGGGTAGCCAGGCGTGCGTGAGAGGCATGCGAGTGGCGGTTTGGCTAGTTGCTTGAACAGTCTGATCGGGGTCAGCGTGATGTCGCCAGATAGTGGTTGGTATTAGCCAACCGTTTCGAGCGGTAATTGCCGCTACGCTAAGGCTAATAGTCCCGGCGATGATTGATGTAAATTCTGGTCCAATCGTTCGTACTAGGATTAGGGCGCTAGTGGCATGAACTAGGCCGATGAAGGTAGTCCAGGGGGCAATTTCTCGTAGTGACTTCCATTTTTGGCGAGTAGTTTGATTGCCGAAGCTGAAAATTAACACGGCCACTAAGATAAGGGCTAGTAACGGCGCAATGATTAAATCCATTATCGTGACTTGGGCGGCTACTAGGGTAACTAGTTCATCAGAGTAAATTGGTACATTTTCTAATCCGACAATTAACGGTGTAGCAACAGCACCAAAAGTACAAGCCATAGTGTCGCCAAGTAGCGCCAGGGTAGCAGCGGCGATAGGCTTGAATCCTAGTACCAGTAGTAATGGTGCAACGATAATTGCTGGTGTACCAAAGCCAGAAATTCCCTCAAGCAGGGCTATAAAGCAAAAAGCTACAACCACTGTTTGAACGCGCATGTCGGGCGAGACCGCATGTAGTCCAAGCTTGATTCGGTCCATAGCACCGGTATTTTGCATAGTTTTGACCAGCAGCATTGCTCCGAATAAAATTAAGCCAACCGTTAATGCTCGATGAATGCCCTGCAGTGCCGAAGCTACGATAGCCAGTGGTGTCATTTGCCAGACTGCTAACGCAGTAATAATCACTACAATCGCGCTAATAATCATGCTGACGCGTGCGGGTAAACGAAAGCCCATTAAAAGTACCAATGGCGTAATAATCGCGAGAAGCGCAAGCAATATCATATCTGTAGTATAACCCGAGCTCGATGTAAATGTCGAGCTCCTCAGCTCCGGGTTCGCTTCTGTCTATTTGTGGAGTGTGATTCTGAGCTCTAAAGTTGGCGCACTGAGGCTTGTTTAGCGCACCAGAGACGCAAGGTATAGTTTAAGCAATACCAACTACGATAGCTTTGAGCGGAGTTTTTGGTGTCCAGAGCAGATAACTAGCTGCTCGAGCGGCAGTATGGCCACGCCAGATACGTAGTGGGTCGGACCAGGTCTGAGTAATAACTTGACCGCCGCTAGCAATGATAATTTGCTCAGAATGCAAAGTGACGATTGAAACAGGGTAAGTAATGGTAAATTTGTGTAGTGTTTCGACTAGCTGATTAAGCTGCATGCTGAAGGTTAACATCTTTGGGTAGTAAACAGCCCGAAATAGGCGTTGCAGCTGAGCTAGCGAAACAACTAAGGTAACCGAAGAATTTTCCAGCATCTTCTCGGCACTATTTTGCAATAAATCTACCGCATCACGAGTTAGGACGATTGGTTTTTGATGAGATGAGACTAGTTCCTCGTAGAGAATTGCGGTTTGGCTGTTTTTGCCAGCATCGCCACAGAGTAGCATGACATCAGCCCAGCTACTAAGCGAAGCAACCTCGGTCGATGCCTCAGCTGCCAGTCCACCAGAACGTGTGGTTGCACCAAAGACTACGTCAGTCATCGTCGACGGAACGCTTTTGCGCAGAGCGTCCGGTAAAAGTACACGCACCTCCCCTGCTCCAGTATCTTTGGCGACAGTATAGCTGTCGGCAACTGCAATAAATCCAAGCGAGCTACCACCAAGGATGCCCATTTTGCCGGCTTGATCACGGCGTTCTGGCTTATTCCATTCGATTTCTGGAAAAAGCGGTGTCCCGATGGTCTGTTTTTGCCAATAATTCATAATAAATCCAGTCTCATAGTTATATTATACCTGGTGCGATATAATATAACCATGCAGAGGCGTTTGATGATACCCAAGAAGCGATTCTTGAAAATTAGCATACCAATAGTAATAATTGTAGTCGCCAGCGTGTTGATCTATTCGGCAATGCATCGACAGCCGCCAGCTGTAGCGCCAAATGCATCGCCATCGACAGGCGATAATGCTAGCGACCCACCTGTTCAGCAGTCGTTTATAATGTCGGCAATGGGCGATATGTTGGCGCATGATTCGGTAGTAAATCAAGCAAAAACAGCCGAGGGTTATAATTTTGTGCCGTATTTTACAACGATTACACCACTTTTAGATGACAGTGACGTGGTTTTTTGCAACCCGGAAACGCCATCAGCCGGGGCGGATTATGGTATTAGCGGCTATCCAACATTTAATGCGCCGACCGAGTTTGCGCGAGATTTGAGCAAGATTGGCTGTGATGTTATCAATCTAGCGACCAATCATATCGCCGACAAAGGACAGCGGGCCATCAATACTACGCTTGAGGTCTGGGAGGCGGAGAGATTATTGGCTGTAGCCGGAGCAAATCGTAGCACCGAAGAACAGCAGACGGTGCGCTATTTTGATAAAAATGGTATTAAAGTGGCATTTTTGGCGTTCGCCGATTTTAGCAATGGTCCGGTGCCACATGATTTTAGCTTAAATAGTTATCATGACCAGGGGCTAGTGCGTCAGCTTATGACCGAAGCACGGGAACAGGCCGATGCGGTGATTGTGTCGATGCACTGGGGTACAGAAGATTCGCACGAGGTTAACGCTGATCAGCGGACAACTGCCAAATTATTGGCTGACCTGGGTGCCGACGTGGTTATCGGCACTGGTCCGCATGTCTTGCAGCCGGTTGAGTGGGTTGAGGGTGTGAATGACCAGAAGACTCTGGTTTGGTACTCTATCGGTAATATGCTATCGAGTCAACTACAGTTAGATGAGCTAACCGGTGGTGTGGCAAAGTTTAAATTAACTAAAATTGACGATAAAATTGAGATTTCAGATATAACCTTTACTCCGACATTTATGAGCTATGAGTGGTCAAATAGTGATAGATTAGCAGGATTATTGCATACTCGTAAGAATCTAAAATTACAACCTCTCAAAAAGGCGCAGGATGAAACAAAATTATTTGACGTAACGGTTGATGAGAGACTAGAAAAGATCAAACAGTGGCTTGGCTCGGAGGTTAGTCTTTCGATTGAGCTTTAGCTAGGTAGGGCTCAGCTTCATCGAGAGTAAGCCCAGATGCTTTGAGTGCGCCAGCCAGGTCTTTACCAACATAACGAAAATGCCATGGTTCGTAACTAAAGTCAATAATCCCCTCTTTACCCTCAGGGTAGCGAAGAATAAAACCGTAGTGGTGAGCGTTGTCACGTAGCCATACGCCAGCTGGAGTCTCACCGAAGCAATCTTCTAGGTAGCAGATTCGATCGGTGGTTGATATGTCAATTGCCAGGCCGGTTTGATGTTCGCTGTAGCCAGGTTTGGCGCTGATAGCATCGGCCGCCGCTTGACCATACACTCGGGCGTAATTGGTATGATAGGCATTTTGTAGTTCGGCGCTACGAAAACCACTGCCGATTTCTAAGTCATATCCAGCATCTTTGGCGATGGCGAACAGTTCTTCGACTGCTGGCACGACATCTTGGCGGACTGATTGTTCGTCAAGCGATTTGTCTTGGCGAGTAGTAACGTTTGGCTTAGCGAGCTCTGGGCGATAATTTAGGTCCGAGAGTGGATGGGTTTTGTTGACTAGTCGCCAGAGGCTGTTGTCTTGAGTGTAGTCTTCTGAAAGAGCAACAATTGATTCGGTCTCAGGAAGAGTGATCATTGTCTGGCTTGGTTCACCTTGGGAGCTAGATTGCTCTGTCTTCGGTGATGTTTCTGGCTGATTGATCAGCTCTTCTCTGTCAGTTAGCTGCCAAGCAGTAAATCCCGAGATTAAACCAAGAATAATAATCAGTATTGACCAGATAAGTGTAGTTTTTCGTGGTGTTTGCTTTAGTTTCACGATCCTATCCTTTCATTGTACTATATTTATGTTAATTTGTCAATTTAGTGTATTTGGGGTTATCGACCTAGAACTCTAGAAGCCGTCCCCGTCTCCTATCTTACGCGCCGTGCATGGTTGTACTCTCGGGTTGTAGTCGCTTGATAGTCAGCCTTGGGAGATCTCTAAGGTTTAGGTCGATACTGACCGGACAATGGTCAGAGCCCATCTGGTCGGCGTGAATTTGTGGATTTTTGACAAAGGGGGCAATTTCTTGACTAGCTAGCCAATAGTCAATCCGCCAACCGACGTTGCGAGCACGAGCATTGGCCCAGTGTGTCCACCATGAGTAAACCTCGGTTTTGTCGGGGTATTGAGCGCGGAATGTATCAACAAATCCAGCATCTAAAAAAGCCTGAAAGCCCGCCCGTTCTTCGTCAGTAAAGCCATGTTTGCCGATATTTGGTTTGGGATTGGCTAGGTCGATTTCTTGATGAGCAACATTTAGATCGCCACAAATCAGAACTGGCTTGGTCTTCTCTAGTTCCTGGAGGTGCTCTAAAAAGGCTGGATCCCACTGCCGGTGGCGTAAGCTGAGGCGACCGAGATCGCCTTTTGAGTTGGGTGTGTAGACGGTGACGACCCAAAATTGGTCAAATTCGGCTGAGATTACCCTGCCCTCTCTGGTCGGATCGCCGTAGCCGTCGGCCCCTAGGCTGTGTTTTTCGGCAATTGCATCGGCGAAGCCATAGAGAACCGACAAAGGCTTAATTTTGCTAAAAATTGCCGTACCACTGTAGCCAGCTTTGTCAGCACTGTTCCAGAACTCTTCATATTCTGGCAGGTCAATTTCGGCCTGCCCTTGTTTGGCCTTAGTTTCTTGCAAGCAAATAATATCTGGTGAGTGGGTTTTGACAAATTTCACAAACTCCCCTTTGTTTATGACTGCCCGAATCCCGTTAACATTCCAAGAAAATAGCTTCATATGCCCATATTATAGCTTAAAATACACAAAAGTAGTATATACTGTTGACAATTGTTCTCGAGTGTGTTAATATTAGATAGAACCATAAGGTTAAAGGGTGGAGAAAGTAAAGGGAGTTTTAATGAAGAAATTATTAATCGCGGCGTCTGTTTTGCTTGCTACAGTGGTGGGCTTTGTAGTCGTCGATAATATATTTAATCCAGCACATGCTGCAGATTGCTCGGCCAACGCAGTGGCGAAGTGTGGTGTCTGGAGTGTTGCGGAAATGCGAAATGCTTACAATAACGATACAACTCCTGGTTTGCGGAATATTTTTAATGGAATGGGCTTAACCAGTGATATCGTCAATAAATCAACAGTCAAGGAAGGCGTTACGACAAAGAGCGGCCTAGTGGTTGTTGATGGCAAAACAGTTGCGACAGGTGCAACATCTGCTGGCCGACTAGTGCACTCTGCTCGCTATACAACTCATACTCATGGTGGTACGAAATATTATGTTAGTGCAAATGCCGATGCGTTTCTTTCAGACAATCTAGCTGTTTACGTATTCTTTGATAAGAATGGCATATTCCAGGGAGCAGTTATAAAGGACTGTGGTAACCCACTTAAGGCTAACCCAGTTAAGCCAACTCCAAAGCCAACTCCACCGGCGGAAAAAACTATCGAAGTCTGCCGATTGGAAGACAAGAAGTACCCAGTAAAAATTAAAGAATCTGAATTCGACAAGAGTAAACACTCAAAGAACCCTGAAGACTGTAAGACTCCCGGTGTGTCTATAACGAAAAAGGTTGATGGAGTTGACCATAAGGCGGTAGAGACCGGAACTGAATTTACCTATCAAATCCGTGTTCTGAACACTGGTGAGACCGACCTAAAGAACGTAGTAGTTAAAGACGATGCAGAAGAAGGAGTGAAGTTCATTGGCTCAAGTCATGGTACGGTCACGACACGATCATGGACATATACGATTGATGAGCTAAAAAAGGGTGAACATCAAGACTTTACAATTACAGCAGAAGTACCAGAGTATCAGGCTGGCAAGATCAAGAACACAGTCTGTGTTGATGCACCAAGTGTTCCTGGTAACCCTGACGATTGTGATGATGCGACAGTTGAGGTGCCTAAGCCAAAAGAGATGATCGTCTGCCGATTGGAAGACAAGAAGTACCCAGTAAAAATTAAAGAATCTGAATTCGACAAGAGTAAACACTCAAAGAACCCTGAAGACTGTAAGACTCCCGGTGTGTCTATAACGAAAAAGGTTGATGGAGTTGACCATAAGGCGGTAGAGACCGGAACTGAATTTACCTATCAAATCCGTGTTCTGAACACTGGTGAGACCGACCTAAAGAACGTAGTAGTTAAAGACGATGCAGAAGAAGGAGTGAAGTTCATTGGCTCAAGTCATGGTACGGTCACGACACGATCATGGACATATACGATTGATGAGCTAAAAAAGGGTGAACATCAAGACTTTACAATTACAGCAGAAGTACCAGAGTATCAGGCTGGCAAGATCAAGAACACAGTCTGTGTTGATGCACCAAGTGTTCCTGGTAACCCTGACGATTGTGATGATGCGACAGTTGAGGTGCCTAAGCCAAAAGAGATGATCGTCTGCCTAATAGAGGAGAAAGAATACCCAGTTACGATCAAGAAGGAAGAGTTCAATAGCAATCTTCATTCGACTGATCCAAGGGATTGTGAAGAAGAGCCAGTTACTCCTCCTGTTGCGCCTGCAGAACTACCAAAAACTGGTGTTGGCGATAGTCTGATGAATGTACTAGGTGTTGGCTCATTAACCACAGCAGTGCTTGCGTATGGAGCGAGCCGCCGGTTTTAAGTAAGTAGGGTGTGTAGGGTGTGCTAGGTTCTCTGGTAGCTTATTGATGCGTTGCTCCAATACAATACCGTTAAGCGCACTACCGCTCCCTTTGCCTTTATAGCTTAATATTTACTTCCAGAGCTATTTAAGTTATAATTATGCCAATATGAACAATAAGTCTTATGAGGGTGGATCGATTCGTGTCAACATGATATCTGAGAGTGAGTTCTCTATACAGGGGCACGGGGTGCATACGGCCTATAAGGAGATAACTCGTGCGCTAGAGGGGCGCAGTGACATTGATGTAAGAGTCAATACAGCCCGACCATCCGATATTGTTCATATTCAAACAGTGGGGGTATACTCGTTAAGGCAATTGCTGTCGAAAAATGGCAAGAAGGTCGTCTCTGCACATATTGTACCGGATAGTCTCGTTGGTTCACTTCGAGGAGCAAAATACTGGAAGCCATTAGCTGGTCTATGGTTGAGGTTTTTTTATGGGCAAGCTGATCTTGTATTGGCTTGTTCAGGAATGGTGCGCGATGAGTTAGAGCAGAAGATGAAATTAAAAAAATTAGGTCTTCTCTATAATACTATTGATATGTCGCAGTATTCTTTCACTCAAAGTGA
>CAZKHR010000010.1:0-12061 GCA_964552745.1 uncultured Candidatus Saccharibacteria bacterium
GAAGCTACATGTGAGCATATAAATTTGCTTTTTATGCTGTTCTGTGCTATAATTAGAGTAGTAGTTTATATTTCGGCGTTTTGCGCCTTAAGTTCGCGCTCGTATTTTTGCAAATTCTCGATTAAATCGTCGATATCGCCATTCATTGCCTGGGGGATGCCGGAGCGGGAGTAGTGGATGCGGTGGTCGGTGATGCGGTCTTGGGGGAAGTTGTAGGTGCGGATTTTTTCGGAACGATCGCCGGTGCCGACCAGGGAGCGACGTTCGGCAGTCAATTTGGCGTTTTCTTCGTCGATTTTCATCTGGAGTAGGCGAGAGCGGAGGACGCTCATGGCCTTTTCTTTGTTTTTAATTTGTGATTTTTCATCTTGATTGGTGACGACTATGCCAGACGGTAGGTGGGTGATTCGCACCGCTGAGTCGGTGGTATTGACTGATTGTCCGCCATGTCCACCGGAGCGAAAAACATCGATTCGCAGGTCATTTTGGTGAACCTCGACGTCGGCTTCTTCGGCTTCGGGCAGGATGGCTACAGTGACGGTTGAAGTGTGTACCCGACCTTGGCTCTCGGTGACTGGCACGCGCTGGACTCGGTGTACGCCACCTTCAAATTTGAGTTTAGAATAGGGGGCGTCGCCTTTGACACTGAAGATTACTTCTTTGTAGCCACCGCTGTCATTGGCCGATTCGCTGATTAACTCGGTTTTGTAGCCGTGGGTTTCGCACCAGCGTAAATACATGCGATAAAGCTCTGAGGCAAATAACGAAGCTTCGTCGCCACCCGCGCCAGCTCGTATTTCGATGATAATGTTTTTTTCATCATTCGGGTCTTTCGGAGTGAGTAAGATAAATAGCTCCTCCTCTAGCTTTGTCAGTTTTGCTTCGGTTTCGGTAATTTCTGCCTTAGCCAGTTCCGCCAGCTCATCGCCACCGGTCGCTAGCTCTTTGGCTTCGGCTAGATTTTGCTCTAGTTGTTGGCGTTCGGCGGCTTTGATTATCAGTGTCTCTAGTTCGTTAAAGCGTTTATTTTTGGTGGTAAATTCAGGGTCGCCGTAGGCGTCGGGAAGCGCTAAAAACTCGCTGAGACTTGTTCGTTCAGCTTCTAGTTCTGGCAGGTTTAGAGAAATTTGTGTCATGAGTGAATTATAGCAGAAAACAGGGCTATCTGTACACCTGGCATACTGTCAACGCAAAGACGATAAAAATACCCGCTTCTTTAAGTGGAGCGGGTATTCTCGACTATGAATAGAATGCTACTTTTCTGCTTTGGCTACCTTGCTAGCCTTGGCTTTCTTGGCTTTGTTTGCCAGGGCAATTTTGCGCTCTTCGGCGGCTTTGGCGCGGGCCTTAAAGCGATCGACACGACCTTCGGTGTCGATGATCTTTTCCTCACCGGTAAAGAACGGGTGAGAAGCGCTTGAGATGTGAACCTTAACGAGCGGATACTCGTTGCCGTCCTCCCATTTGATAGTGTCTGTTGTTTGCGCGGTTGACTGAGTCAAGAACGCAAATCCCGCTTGATCGTCGCTAAATACGACAGGGCGGTAGTTTTGTGGGTGAATACTGCTTTTCATAACTTTAGTATTGTACACGACTAAGGTGAAAAAGTCAAAAAACGATAGTAAGTCGCAAAAGGTGCGGATGGGTTGAATTTATCAGTTGCATCTGTTATAATTTACCTTGTAACAAATTTTAATGACACAGCCCGACGTTTGCTCCAATAGCGACGGGTGAGGAAAGAGGAGAAATATGTCTGTAGTAGTAGACATTAAGGCCCTGCTGGAAGCCGGTGTGCATTTTGGCCACAAAACCAGCCGTTGGCACCCTAAGATGGCGCCATATATTCATAGCAAAAGGCAAGATTCGCACATCATCGACCTGACAAAGACGGTCGAAGCGCTCGATAGGGCTCTGCCAGAACTAACAAAAATTGCTACTAGTGGCAAGAAGATATTGTTTGTCGGCACGAAGAAGCAAGCTAAGGACGTTGTCCGTGAGACAGCTGAGAAGGTTAATCAGCCATACGTAACCGAGCGTTGGATTGGTGGAATGCTGACTAATACTCAGACGATTACTCAGCAGATTAAGAAGCTAAAAAATCTTGAAAAGCGCATGGCTTCGGGTGATCTTGAAAAGCGCTATAATAAACTTGAGGTGCAACGTTTCCAGGAGGAAATTGACGTTCTCAATATGCGTTACGGCGGTATCAAGGACTTAATGGGCAAGCCAGGTGCGGTTATTGTGGTTGATGCAGCGGTTGATGCAAACGCCGTGCGCGAAGCAAAAGTCTTAGGTATACCAGTTTTTGCGGTAGTCGATACAAACGTTAATCCCAGCGACATTGATTATGCTATTCCAGGTAACGACGATGCGATTAAGGGCTTGAGTTTATTGCTTGATTACTTCGCGCAGGCTGTCGCTGAGGGCGCAGGTAGTGCTAAAAAAGCTGACGAAAAGCCAGTTAAAAAAGAGGAGAAATAATATGAGCGTGTCTGTTGACGATGTTAAAAAACTACGTGATTTGACTGGCGTAGGTCTGACTGACGCCAAGCGAGCGCTAGAGGAGTCTGAAGGCGATTTTGATAAAGCGCTTGAGGCGATGCGTAAAAAAGGCTTAACTAGGGCTGAGAAAAAGGGCGATCGTGAGGCACGAATGGGTTTGATCGATAGCTATGTCCATGATGGGCGTATTGGCGTGGTGGTTGAGGTGAACTGTGAGACAGACTTTGTGGCACGTTTGGATGATTTTAAGACGCTGGTGCATGAGGTCGCGATGCAGGTCGCTGCGATGAGCCCGCAATTCGTTTCAGAAACAGATATTCCAGAATCTGAGTATGCGCGTGTCAAGAAAGAGCTGCTTGAGTCGGACGCATTAAAATCAAAGCCAGCTGAAATGCAAGAAAAAATCGTCGAAGGGCAGTTGAAAAAGCATTTTGCTGATAAGGTTTTGATGAGTCAGGCTTATATCTTGGACGACACAAAGACAGTCGAAGATCATGTTAGAGAATCAATTGCAAAACTTGGCGAAAACATTGTCGTGCGCCAGTTTAGGCGAATTGAATTGGGCGTGAGCGAGTAGGCTTTCTCGTTCCACTTTCTATTTAGGTGCTTCATTCGCGTCCCACCCCTTAAGTTGTTTGATTTTTCAGGGAGGTTTTGAGGTTCAGGCTGATTGCGCTTGCATTTTTTAAGAAAGTATGCTACAATAGAAGTATGAATGAGAATAAATTTCCGCTACAATCAGGAGAAATTACAGTAGATAAATCACTGTGGTTCGACCTTGCGTCTCGCCATAACAACGACGGGCTCGATACTCCTGCTGGGTCGGCTCAGCCAAGCACTGAAGAAGTCGCAAGAATAAGAGCATATTACCGAGACCTCGACGAAAAAGCAGGATCTCTATATCCAGATCCAGAGATTTAGCTCAAGATTATTAGATTATCATCCGCCTCGTGCCTAGTATCGGTCGTCGTCACAATAAACTGATGATCCTTGATAGTTTCTTGGAGCAATTTTTCGCGTGTGGCGTCAAGTTCGGAAAAGACATCGTCCATTAGAATAAGCGGACGAGTGGCTGAGCGGGCGGTCTGTAGTTCCAGCTCTAATAATTTGAACGCTAGCATAATAGTGCGCATTTCACCTCGCGAGGCAACTTTACTGGCAGGTTGGGAGTGGAGCGATATCAGGAAATCTTCGCGTTGTGGGCCAGCCGAGGTGTGTCCAGTGGCGATTTCGTATTCGCGAGCGCGCTGGAGGCGATCGAGTAGTGATTGCTCGTAATTTTCTAGGGCAACAGATGGTAGATATTCGATATTAAACTCGGTTTCCTTGCCAGCTAATGATGAATACAATTCGCCTAGTTTTGTTTCGTTGGAGTAAAGAAAAGTTGCTCTGGCCTGGGCGATTTGGGCAGAAAGCTGAACGAACTTAATATCCCAAGCGAAGAGGTGATCACGCCAACTTGAGCGACTATCGGGTTGATTTTGCTTGAGTAGTTCATTTCTTTGAAGCAGAGTGCGATTGAATGCTCGCAGAGTTATCTCGTATCTGCTATCTAGGCGGGATATCAGGCCGTCTAGAAAGTCGCGTCGTCGCGCCGGTGAGCTGGTAATCAATCTTAGTTCGCTTGGCTCAAATAGCACTACGGGTAAGCGATTTTTGCGACTTAGTATCTTTGAACGACTGTCGTTGATAGTAAACTCGCGACCAATCTTGTCGTTATCGGTACGTAGTAGCTGAACACGTCGTGTAGTATCGTCGGTCTCAATTTGGATAATGGTTTGCTCAACGCCGTGGCGCATACAGTCGACCAGGCTACCGCGAAAAGTTGTCCCGCATAGAGCAATATAGACCGCCTCAAGTAGATTGGTTTTGCCGGTGCCGTTGGGTCCGACAATTACTGTACCTTCTTGCCCAAATGTGGTCTCGTATAGCTCGTAGGAGCGAAAATTATAAAGCTTAATTTTGCCGATCACTATAGCTAATTGTAGCATAGGGGGGCGTGGTATTTATTGACTAAGAGACTTGTTTTTGAGCTAGCGGGAGGTCTATTGGTTACAGGGGATAGGCCCTATCTTGCTGAATTGACTTCGTCTAGTCTAAAGCGTAATATAGGCATAAATGGAGGGATTATGAAAAAGAGTAAAAAAATAAGTATTATTGTCGTAGTAATATTAGCGTTGCTTACTGCTGGGGTTATATTATATCTTGTATGTGATAGTAAATCCCGTAATACTGAATTGGTTGATGCTGTGGAGAGTATGATTGAAGCACAGAGCAAGGTTGAGGCAAATTTTGAGCTGGGTGGTTTTACGATCGATGAGCCAAATATAATTTTAAATCCTTATGGTAACTCGCCACTTAGTGCGCTGGTTGTATTTGATACAGATGAGGCGGTGATTCCCCGGGTGACCATTGTCGGCAAAGACGAGAATAGTACTTTTACTCATGAGTTTAGTGAGGGCACGACTCATCGATTGCCTATTTACGGGCTTTATGCTGATAAAAACAATGAAATCATCATCGAATATAACGATATCAAAAAGACAGTCAATATCGAAACTGCGGCTCTGCCGGAAAATATACCTCTTCCAACCGAAGTTCATGCTAACAAAGATAAATTAGGCAACGACCTATACTTTTTTACGCCATCGAGCACCGGTGTTACTGGCGCCTATGATGTCAATGGCGATGTTCGTTGGTATGTCACAAACCATGCGCTGTGGAAGATAGATCGTTTAGAAAATGGTCATCTATTGGTTAGCACTGAGCGACCAATTAACGCACCGTACTATATGACAGGGCTGTATGAGATAGATCTTTTGGGTAAAATCTATAATGAATACAGTCTGCCAGGTGGCTATCACCATGATTACTATGAGATGAAAAACGGCAACTTGTTGGTCGCTAGTGATGATTTTGTGGGTGAGGCTGGCACTGTCGAAGATGTTGTCGTTGAGCTAAATAGAGAGACTGGTCAGATCGTTAAGACCTTTGACCTAAAAGATATTTTGAATATGGAGGATGGTCAGAGTGAGGGTTGGACGGCCTATGACTGGTTCCATAATAATTCCGTTTGGTATGATGAGGCGACAACTTCGATCACGTTATCGGGTCGACATCAGGACGCGGTGATTAACATTGACTATGAAACTGGTGAGCTAAATTG
Source organism: uncultured Candidatus Saccharibacteria bacterium (assembly GCA_964552745.1). GTDB lineage: Bacteria > Patescibacteriota > Saccharimonadia > Saccharimonadales > Saccharimonadaceae > Nanosynbacter. The sequence goes on from CAZKHR010000010.1 coordinate 5,669, forward strand.
GATTATCGGCGATCCGACTAGCTGGAGTGAAGAATACCAGAAATACTTTTTCACACCGATTGGCGAACTGGAGTGGCAGTGGAGCCAGCACGCGGCTATGATTACACCAGAGGGCTACGTGTTTATTTTAGATAACGGCAACAATAAATCTAAGCTCAAAGAGGAGTATGTGCCAGCTAGCGAAAGCTATACTCGGGGTGTAATGTATAAAATCGACACTGACGAGATGACGATTGAGCAAATTTGGCAGTATGGCAAGGAGCGTGGCAGTGAGTTTTATTCGCCATATATCTCAGATGTCGATTATTTGGCGGAGAATCACTATATTGTTCATTCTGGGGGTATCGTTTACCAAGATGGCGTGATTCAAAATTCACCAGCTGGTTTGGTCGGAGCTGACAAGCTGGTGTCGGACACGGTTGAGGTGTTGAATGATGAAGTCATTTTTGAAATCAAGCTACCGACCAATAATTATCGCGTTGAAAAGATGAGCCTATATGTCGCAAATGATAATTTTACAACTGGCAAAGGAAATCGCCTCGGAACGCTCGGCATAACAGAGCCGACTGATACTAAGAGGGGCTTTATTTTGTCGAGTAAAAAGATCGATGATTATTACCAGTCAAGGAATATTGAAATTACAAAAGAGACTGACCGTTTGGTAGTAAAAGGTCAATTTACTAGGGAAAACGAAGTTAATATTATCCTGTACCAAAACATGCGATCAGATATCCATAATATTCGGGTCAGTAAAAAGCCTTATACAGCGCTCTGCGTCGATGTCTTTACTGAAGAAGAGAATGAAAATGGTATTGTCGTTACTAAATATATTAATGATGACGGGCTGAGGGGTGAGCATTCTATTTATGTTGAAATAGACGGCGTTGTCTATAGCACGGAAAGATATGTGGTTTTCGGTGAAGAGTAGAAATATTAAAATTTTAGTCATTACTGGCTTGGCTGTGCTGGCAGTAGCGGTACTGGCGACTTTAGGTAGCAGGTCTGGTGATAGCAGTACTAAGACAGACGATAGTCACGACCAGACTGTTAGCGAAGGCAGTGTTAATCGGCACTCTCAGTTATCCGATATAGTTTTTGACGATAATAAGGCAAATATTTACTTCTTCTGGGGTCAGGGCTGTTCATACTGTGAAAAGGAGTTTCAGTTTCTAGAGGGCATAGATAGTGAGTATCGGGAGCATTTCAATGTTTACGCCTTTGAAGTTTGGCATGATCAAAACAATAGGGCTCTGCTAGACGATTTTGCGGAAATTATGGACGAGACAGTTAGCGGTGTGCCGTTTACTATTATCGGTGACGAGACGTTTAATGGTTTTGCTAGTACCATGGAGAGCGATTTCAAAAATGCAATAATGACTCAAGCTATTAAAGATTTTGACGTTTACCGGGAATATCAAAAAGACAGCTAGATGCAGGCGTCGGCTTGCTGTCGGTCGTCGATTTATTAGGCGATATTTGCTACAATGAAATAGATAATTAATGATGGGTAATTTTGGAGGCATGATGTTCAATACAAAACCATACGAAGAAAAGATGAATCAAGCGCTGGAGCATTTTGAGGGCGAACTAAGGAAGGTGCGAACTGGCCGGGCTCATCCAAGTATGCTCGAGGGTGTTGCAGTAGATGCATATGGCACCAGGATGCCACTAAATCAAGTAGCGAATATTACTGCCCCCGAGCCACAAATGATTCTCGTCACGCCGTTTGATCCTAGTATGGTTGTTGATATCTCGGCAGCTATTCGCAATCATCAGGCACTTGGCTTTAACCCTTCAGACGACGGCAAGGTTGTGCGCGTGCCGGTGCCATCACTCACCGAAGAGCGTCGTCGACAACTTGTTAAACAGGTTAGTGAGAAGGTTGAAGATGCGCGAATTGTTGTGCGTAACGTTCGCCAGGACGCAATTAAAGATGCTCGACGGATGAAAGACACTAAAGAGCTGGGCGAGGATGACTATAAGCGAGTCGAGAAGGAAATTGACAATATTACGACAGATATGCAGGCAAAAATTGATGATATTTTTCGGGCGAAAGAAAAGGACGTCTTAACAATTTAATGAGTGATGCTTTACCGAAGCATATCGGCTACATTGTTGATGGTAATCGTCGCTGGGCAAGGGAGCATGGACTACCGACCTACGAGGGGCATTTGGCTGGATATAATGCGATTAAGGACGTACTTCTTGAAACACTAGATCAGGGTGTGAACTACGCTAGCGCCTATATATTTAGTACTGAGAATTGGAAGCGCTCGAAAGAAGAGGTTGGCTACTTGATGAATTTACTATTGAAGATTTTGGAATCAGATTTGCCAATTTTTATGAAGCACAATGTTCGCTTACGAGTAATCGGTACACGCGAAGGGCTGTCTGAGGTGATAGCTAAGGCTATTGATAAGGCCGAGGCGGCAACCGCCGAGTTAGACGGTGGTGAGTTGCTTCTTTGCTTAAATTACGGCGGTCAACTAGAGATCACTGATGCGGTTAAGCAGATTGTTCAGTCTGGCGTGAGTGCCGAGGATATTACATCGGAGCTGATTGCTGAAAATTTATATGCGCCAGAGGTGCCACCGTGTGATTTGATCGTTCGAACGAGCGGTGAGAAGCGGTTGAGTAATTTTATGTTGTGGCGAGCGGCTTATAGTGAATTGATTTTCCTTGATAAGAACTGGCCGGACATGACAAAAGACGACGTAAGCGCTATACTAAAAGAATATTCATTAAGACAGCGACGATTTGGGGGATAGGTGGAGCTACTGTTAGGGATTTTATTGGGGCTATTGGTACTGGTCGTACTGGTAGTTCTACACGAACTGGGACATGCAGTTGTCGCTAGGCGTAATGGCGTGGTGGTTGAAGAATTTGGCGTTGGCTTTCCGCCACGTGCTTGGTCAAAAAAGCTAAAAAACGGTATTTTGCTGACAGTCAATTGGCTTCCTTTGGGTGGATTTGTTCGGCTTAAGGGCGAGCATGATTCTGCTAAGGGTGAGGGAACTTATGGGCAGGCTAGTTTCTGGGTGAAAACCAAGATTATCCTAGCCGGCGTATTGATTAATTGGCTGACGGCAGCGCTATTGTTTAGTTTGTTGGCGTTGGTTGGTTTGCCGAAAATTTTATCAAATCAGGTAGTTTTGCCATTTGACAATACTGTTCGGACGACTCCTGTGGTGGTTCAGTCTATTTCCGATAACTCCCCAGCTGAGCGGGCTGGACTGAAGCTAGAAGATACGATAGTTAGTATTGATGATGTAAAAATTACAACAATGGACCAGATGCGTCAAATTACTGCAGAAAAGGCGGGGCAGACTGTGTCAATTCAGTATTTGCGTAATGACCAGCCAGGCATGGTTAGTATTCAGTTACGCTCGGGCACAGAGGCGGCAGAGAGTGGCTATCTGGGGGTGGGCTCGCGCCAGTCGGTGACGATTCATGCGACGTGGTCAGCACCGATTCTGGGTGTGGCGACGACGGGGCAATTAACTTATGAGACTCTTTCCGGACTCGGCTCGATCATCGTTAAGGGAGTGGGTGGCTTCTTTGGTCAGTTCTCGGGCAATGAGGGTACGCGCGAGCAAGCGCAATCTAGTTTGGCCGAGGTCGGCAATAGTGTTTCTGGTCCAATTGGTATATTAGGGACGATTTTTCCATCGGTAGTCGATGCTGGTCTGGTGCAGATATTGCTCCTGACAGCAATTATTTCCTTAACGCTAGCAGTGATGAATATTTTACCAATTCCGGCACTTGATGGCGGTCGTTGGTTTACGATGGTTATTTTCCGTTTATTAAAGAAGGATTTGACCAAGGAGCGCGAAGAGACGATTCAGGTGATTGGTTTTTTGGTGCTGATGTTGTTGATAATTCTAGTGACCTGGAGTGATATTGGAAAATTCTTCTAGCAAACAGACCAGGAAGCTGACCATTTCAGTGTGGGCGTGGCTGATTATCTTGCCATTATGGACGTACGGTGTGTTTTTATTGACCCAGGTCATCTTGGCGTTAGCGATGCAGGGCTTAATGTTAATTGGCTTGCCACTCGAATCAGTCAATCAGGTGGTTTTAGTGACAATTATTTCAGTGCTATCTTATGGACTATCTGTTCTGCTAGTTGTCTGGCTACCCTATAGATTTTGGCGTAGCCGTACAACGCGCAAGGAGCTCGGCGTGCCAGACTTACCGTCCTGGATGGACATACTCTTAAGTGTGCCGGCATATATGGTTTATGTGATTCTCTCTGGACTAGTGATGATGGTTGTAGTGAAGCTGATTCCAGCGGTAGATCTAACTCAGGCTCAGAGTTTGCCCTACAGTCAGATGATGCTAGTCACTCGCTGGCAGGTGCTACTGGCGTTTATTGTGATGGTGGTGCTAGCGCCTCTGGCAGAGGAGCTGTTATTTCGTGGGTATCTATATGGTAAACTGCGTCGCTATGCGCCAGCTATTGTGACAGTTGTCATGACCAGCTTGGCCTTTGGTCTGGCACACTTGTGGACGGGTGGTGACGGGCCGTTGCAATGGGCGGTGGCAATTGATACTATGGTGCTGTCAGTGATGCTGTGTACGCTCAGGGAGTATACTGGGGCGATCTGGGCGGGTGCTCTGGTGCATGCGATTAAGAACGGTTTGGCGTTTTATCTGCTGTTTATTAATCCAGATATCATTAACCAGATACAAGCGGGTGTATTGTTATTATTTTAGCTTATGTCCACCGATAAACTACCAATTTTAGTCATTAAGGTCGGCACTAGTACATTACTTGATCGTGATGAGCAGCCGAGCGATTCTTTTCGTTGTGTGGCGGAGAGTATTATGAGCTTAAGACGGCGTTACGATATTATTCTAGTGACATCTGGGGCGATTGGTTTTGGTGTAACTAGGCTGAATCTCGGTGAACGACCGCGAGAACTAGCTAGACTGCAGGCATTGAGCATGATTGGTCAGGTTGGTTTGCTGAAATCATGGCGAGAGGCGCTCAATGGCATAACTATTGGTCAGGTGTTGGTTACGCGACATGATTTGCAACGAGAAATAACGGCCGATCTGTTTCGTCAGAGTATCGACGCAATCTGGAGCTACGGAGGTTTACCGATTGTTAACGAAAATGATGCAGTGAGCCGAGAAGAAATTAGCTTTGGTGACAATGATAGTTTGGCAGCAGAGGTAGCGGTGACGATGGGTGCCGAAACGCTAATTTTTCTAACTGACCAAGACGGTATTCAGGCAAATTATGGCACGCCAAACCAGTGTCGTTTGGAGCTGGTGACATCGGCGGATGCACATAGGCACTTGGTGCCGAGCAAGTCGTATTTGGGCAAGGGCGGAGCGACGAGTAAGATTCAGGCGGCCTGCATTGCTCTAGCGAAGGACGTGGAGGTTTACGTGGCTCATGCTGGGAGTGAGCGCGCTGTTGAGGACGCTTTGATTGGCAAATCGGGCACAAAAGTTATACAATAGTGGGTGTTATGAGATTTTCACAATTATTTACCAAAACCAGCAAAACTGCGCCAGCCGATGAGGTGGCTAAAAATGCTCAATTGCTAATTCGAGCAGGATTTATCTATAAAGAGATGGCTGGGGTCTATGTGTATTTGCCGCTAGGAAAGCGCGTACTCGATAAGATTATTCAGATTATTCGTGAGGAGATGAATGCGATAGGCGGTAACGAAATTAGTATGACTGCTTTGCAAGCAAGTGAAACCTGGGAGGCATCTGGTCGTTGGAGCGATGAGATTATGGATGTTTGGTTCAAAACGAAGTTGGCTAGTGGTACCGAACTGGGCCTGGCGCCAACTCACGAGGAGCCTTTGACGAAACTAATGAAGAATTATATTTCTAGCTATAAAGATTTACCAGTTTATCCGTACCAGTTTCAGATTAAGTTTCGTAACGAATTACGCTCAAAATCCGGTCTAATGCGAGGACGAGAATTTTGGATGAAAGACTTGTACAGTTTTAGTAGTACTCAGGAAGAGCATGATGCATTTTATGTGGCAGTTACCGAGGCTTATCACAGAGTGTATGAGCGACTTGGGATTGGCGACATCACCTACAAGACCTTTGCTAGTGGTGGTAGTTTCTCAAAATTTAGCCATGAGTTTCAGACATTGAGTCCGGTGGGCGAAGATATTGTTTATGTGCATAAGGATAAGCGCATCGCAATCAATGAGGAGGTCTATACGGATGATGTACTGAACGACCTTGGTGTTAGTCGTGAGGAGTTGACCACTGAAAAGGCGGTGGAGGTTGGCAATATCTTTACACTTGGCACTAAGTATTCTGACGCACTTGATCTAACATTTACTGATGCTGACGGTGCAAGAAAAAAGGTTGTTATGGGCAGTTACGGTATTGGTCCGAGTCGACTGATGGGCGTAT
>CAZKHR010000011.1:0-11662 GCA_964552745.1 uncultured Candidatus Saccharibacteria bacterium
CTCATCAATGACCGATGTATATATACCCTTGGTTAAGTAGGCCTGATGACGAAGATAACTAATAACCCATCTATAATCAAATTCCGTAGTCTCTTTAAAGATTGTTGGATCAGGGTAAAATGTTATTCGCGTACCAGTCGGCTGATCAGTCTTACCTAGCTTCTTAAGTGGCAACGTGGTCTTTCCCTGCTCAAACTCCATGCGATGCAGTTGACCACCGCGCACCACTTCGGCAATCATCTTTGTCGAAAGTGCATTCACTACGCTCGAACCAACACCATGCAAACCAGACGACACCTTATAACTACCATCACCAAACTTACCGCCAGCGTGAAGCACCGTCAAAACAGTCTCCAGAGAGCTCAGTCCAGTCTTAGTATTTTTATCAACCGGAATACCACGCCCATCATCAGTCACCCGTACACCACCGTCAGCCTGCAAGACAACCTCTACTTTTGTCGCGAACCCAGCAATCGCCTCGTCAACTGAGTTATCGGCAATCTCCTTGATAAGATGATGTAGTCCATCGTAACCGGTACTACCAATATACATTCCTGGACGCTTACGTACTGGCTCTAGACCTTCCAGAACCTGAATTTGTGAGCCGTCGTAGGCTCCTGCTGCTGTTTGTTTGGCCATATTTACCCCATTCGTTAGACTTTCAGCTATTTACAACTATCTTATTATACCGCAAAAGAATTGTTCACTCAAGTCTTTACATGAACATATTTCTTATGCTATTATTAGATCATTACCACTATAGTAATATTAAAACAAAATTATACAGGGCCTTATAATGTTTAAAAAAATAGTCTCAAACTTACCTTTTAGTCCATCGTTGATGAACGAGCTGGGCTTTTATGCCAAACGGCTACGACAAGAAGAGGTAACCAGAAAACTTGGGTTGATTTTAACAGCGGTTGCTCTCGTCATCCAATCATTCGTAGTCTTTTCGCCACCAGAATCAACCAATGCTGCCAGTTCGTCCGACCTAATCTATGGCGGCATCTATAGCAAATCACAGCTCATGTCAGCCTGGGACAATAACACCCAGGGCTATCGTGAACTTCTCCAGCACATAGGCGTAACCCGCGAAAATCTAGCTAATACCTACGAGGGGGAAATTAATACTCGTACAAATGGCAAAGACAACGGCTGGCTATCATGGGGGCGCATCTCTCGAGGCGGTTCGCAGTGGAACGAAACTGCCATGAACGTAGGCAGTCAGACTATATATGTTGTCAGCCTGGCAGCATTCGATACTGGTAGTAACCGTAACGGTGGTGGCTCATATTATCCATCCTTTATCGGAACTAACTCAAAGGGCGAGCAATTTATTATCAGCAAGGCCTGCGCCAATATAGCCATGAAGACGAGACCAAAGATCGATAAAAAGATTAAGGTGTGTAATGTAAATACCAGAGAAATAATTACCATTAAGGAGAGTGAGTTTAAAAAATCAAACCACTCTAAGAGCCTGAGCGACTGCGATGCAAAGCCAATAGAAGTTTGTGACCTAGCTGGGCAAAAGATGATCACAATCGACGAACGAGATTTTGACTCAAGAAAATATTCGAAAAACCCAGCCGACTGTCAACCTAAACCAACACCAGTTGCGACATGCAGTAGTCTAGTTGTGTCAAAATTAAGTCGCACAGAAGTGGAACTCAAGGCTTCTGCCAACACCGCCAATGGAGCGTCAATCAAATCCTACACCTATATCATCAAGGATCAAGACGGCAAGGAAGTATTGCGAAAAACAGTAGCATCCGTAGCCACTAGCGACTCACTAAAGCACACAATCGAAAAGGACGGCGCATATACAGTGGAAGTAATAGTTGGGACCAGCCTCGGCGATAAAACAGCCCAGGCCTGTCAAGGAAGCTTTGTTATTGAGCCAATCGCTCGCTGCCCACTAAACCCAGCTCTACCTATCAATGACCCCAATTGCCAGTCATGCCCCGGCGATCCAACACTTTGGGTTAAAGACGACCAATGTGCAGCCAAAATTGTGCGCACCAAAAAAGCTAGAAACCTGACCACCAATCAAGATGCTACAACCGATCTTGCTCGAGCTAGTGATCGGATTGAGTATACGATAACTGTCAAAAATGAAGGCAATGACACCGCCGAATACGACAATGTAACCGATAATATCAAGGATGTTCTTGAATACGCTAGTTTATATGACCGAGGCGGAGGGGCGCTAGATGAGCAAACTAAAGACTTGTCTTGGGGTAAAATCTCCCTCGCACCAGGCGAGCAACAAGAGCGTTCCTATGTAGTGCAGGTAGCCAGTATAATATCGCCTCGTTCACAAGGAGCAAGCGACCCGACATCTTATGATTGTCGAATGGTTAATACTTTTGGTACAACTTTAGAAGTGCAGATCGATTGCCCTGCGCCAAAGATTATCGAACAGGTTGTCGTAGCAGAGCTACCTCGAACTGGCCCAACGACCAATCTGCTAATCGGCGGATCGGTGCTAGCTATTGTCGCCTTCCTCTACTTCCGCTCTCGTCAACTAAATCAAGAAGTCCGCTTGGTTCGTCGCGAGATGACTGCGGGTACATTATAAAGGAGAATTTAACGTGTCCGAAAAACTCACCGTCAATAAAGAAACAATTAGCTCCGACCTGCTCGAAAAAGCCGGAGATAAACAACGAGAAGTTCTCCAGAAAAAATTCGAGCAAGAACAAACGCCCGAAAGAGGAGATGCCGAACGTATCGAAGACAATGCTCGCCACGAAGCGCTGGAGCTTGCTACATCAAAAGAAAAAGAACAGCCAATCGAGTCCACTAAAAACAATACGGGCGAGAAAATACGCTCCAACAAACCGACTAAGCATGAGCTAGACAAAAGCTTTAAGCAAACCATGAGTCACATTCAAAAAGACATGAAGCCCGCCAGCCGCACTTTTAGCAAGGTCATTCACAATCCAATAATCGACAAAGCAAGCGACGTTATTGGAGGTACGATTGCTCGACCAAATCTTATTTTGGCTGGCGCAACCGGCACTATCGTGCTTGGTTCACTTATCTATTTTATCGCTAAATTTTATGGCTACACCCTATCAGGCACTGAAGCGATTGCCGCTTTTGTATTTGGCTGGCTAATTGGCGCCATTATAGAGTTCGCTCGTGTCGGCCTAGCCAACAAACGACCAAGTTAACGACCTAACGAAAATTAATCTGTATCTCTTCGTCCGGAGCGATATCGCCACGCAAATTAAGACTCTCACGAGGGGGCGCTGGTATTGCCTCGGGTGCGACCTGAGGCGTCATTGGCGTCTCGGCAGGCGACAAAGCGTCAGGAGATACAGCTGTAGCCATGCTGCCGCTACTAGGCAGCGCAGGCGCATTAACTCCCGCTACGCCACTAGGTTGCTGCATAGAAGATACCGGCATAGCTACCTTTGCCGGTCCAGTCGTCATCGATGCTTTTGCTGACTGAAGCGGTGCCCCGCTCAACTGCTGTCGCTTAGCCAACCATTCATCAAGAAATGAACCCTTGGCCTTAGGGCCACCACTGCCACCACTCGTTATCGCTGACGGGCCACCTGTCGCTGTCGTTGCGCCTGGAACTATTTTTTTCTGCCCTAGGCGAGCAAAGATTTCTCGCTCAACATCAGCTCGTGGACGACCGTATTTTGCCGACGACAACTTCACTAGCGCATCACGTAACTGCTTGTTCATCTGCCCCATCGCTGGAATCCAGTCCATACTAAACGGCGCCGACGGTACGTTATTAATCATTACCGACGTGATTGATTGAAAGTTTGGCAATTTAGTCAAGTCATCCAAGTCAAAGGTTGGCTGGAACTTCTTAACCATCAGTTCGGCATCAGTCACACCAATTCGCCCAGAAATCATCGTACCGACATTACCAATAATCGCCTCACGAATCTTATCAGTCAACTGAGTCATAAATTGATTTCCCATGATTAAACTCAAGCGATACTTCCTGGCTTCTGACAAAATTGACTCAAAACTATCGGTAGCAAAATTCTGAAACTCATCCACGTAAAGTGAAAAGTCAACACGCTGATCTTCCTCAATATTGGCTCGCGACATTGCTGCCGCCTGAAACTTCATGATAAAGATAATACCCAGTAGCTTCGAGTTTAACTCACCCATCTTACCCTTCGATAGGTTAACTAGCAAAATCTTCCGATTATCCATAATTTCACGCAAATTAAAACCAGATTTTGTTTGACCGATAATATTACGCATGGCATCATTTGAAATAAACGGACCAAATTTCGAAACAACCCAGGAAACCACTTCGCCAGACTCATTAGAACGCTGCGAAGCTGGAAACTCTTTCGTCCAAAAATCTATCACTTGCGGGTCAGTAGCGTACTTCAGCTTTGACTTGACAAACCCTGGATCAATTAGACATTTCGGCACATCAATAAACGTCCCACCCTCAGGATCCGACATCAATAGCAAGGCACAGTTGCGGAAAATATGCTCCATTCGCGGCCCAACAATACCAGTGTGCCCCGGGTCATACAGACTATAAAGCATATTGATCGCCTCCTGAATCAAAAAGTCCTTCTGATCCGGCGTTTCATATTCAAACATATTTAGACCAATCGGATTAGTCATATCACCTGGATTAAAGTAAATGATATCCTCAACTCGCTCTTTCGGCACCCGACCCAATAGTTCCTCAACCAGGTCACCATGAGGATCGATTAGAGCAAAGCCCCGACCATCCATCATATCTTGATAGGCCATGTTTTGCTGCAGCCAAGACTTACCGGTGCCAGTCTGACCGATGATATAAACATGACGTCGACGATCTTTTGGCGCAATCCGAATCGGCTTCTTAATACCACGAAACTCGTTATAACCGATAAGTACACCTTCTTCCATAACTTCAGTCGGCCCATCAACCTGTTTTGACATCTGACGCTTAACCTGAGCGGTCGGAATCGCTGTACTACTAGGTAAATGGAATAATGTCGACATCTCAACGCTATTAAGAATCGTGTCGCTAGCCTCTTGCGGAAAAAACCGCATAATATACGCCGTCACCATATCCTCAATACTCCGAGCCATAGAAAATTTAAAGCCATTATTGCGCTGTGAGTCAAACAAAGCAAATGCTGAAACAATATTACTCAGTAGCGCCTGTGATTTAGCCGCCGTACTAGAAGAAACTACTACCCGAATCAACACTTCGTAGGCAGGATAGCGCGTTTTCGCCTCTATTGCCTCGACCTCTGCTTGCTCTAGTGGCGATAATTGATTCGAGTCCGACTTGCCCTCTTTTTCGTCTGGAGCGGAAGGTGGCTTCCATAGCGCCTCTAATAAATCACCAGGCACCGAAGAGCCACCAAAAACTCCCTTTTTCTTATCCTTACCGTCTCGTTTGCTTTTAGTGTAGGCTTCAGATTTTTGTGACCAGCCAGATTTCGCTGGACGAAGCAAAAACTGAACACCAATCCCATCCTCTTTTGAGGCGGCCGACAATGCGTTCAGCAACGCTCGCGACGCGTCATTTTTTGAATCCTCATATGTTGCGATTGGATAGATATACGACTTCTTCAGCGAAAACTCTCCACCAATCGTCCCGCTTAGTTGCCCATCCTGACTGAAAATGTTTGTCTCCTTCACCTCCTCCAAGCGTGCAGATGGGTAAGCCGAAGCTATCGCTTGGCGAATAACCTCTACTAAAACTGTCGGCACCATAACATAATAACGCACTAGTCCATCGTCGGCGATAACCTCAAATGATATGTGGCGCTGACCATATATCTTGCTCTTGAAACCCTTGGTTGCAGTAGACGAAATGATATTATACATTACCTGCGCCTGCGAAATCTCTTCATCAATCAAATCACGCTTGTCGCGACTGCTATCTTCAATATCTTCACTGGTTGGCGGTAAGTGAATCAGTAATGGCACCATTTTTAGACTACGTTCATAGTTTTTCGCCTCACGTAGCAGTTTGCGATACTGCAATGCCGCAACAACCACACCTGCACTAATAATGACCAGGACAATAAAGCCAATAACCACCACGCCCACTAGTCGCTATCCCTCTCCGCCCAATACTCTACCGTGGCGCTTCTTGAGGTAATCCGCCTGCAACATGGCGATTGCTTTTGCCTGCTCATATGGCTTACCCCGTGTTACAGTAATGATTTTCTTGGCCTTGTCGACCCACTCCTTCTCAATCAAGTCATCATCAGCAGCAATAGCGGGTACGTCACTGAGAAGGCCTGTCGACTGAGTTGGCGGCGCGACAGGCACCACACCAGGCTGCGCCACAGGTAGCACTGCTGGGATTGCCTGAGCTGGTCCATTCTGTGATCCAACTGGCGCTGGTTGGCGCTCCGGTGTCACCGGCAACTTCTCAGGCGAACGCACTGTCCCGTCTGGAAAATACTCCACATTACCAGGAATCTGAGGCATCGCCTCTGGACTCAAACTCACCTGCGGAAGTTCAGGATTCATATCAGTAATTATACCATGCCTAACCAAAAAAGCCTATGTTTAGAAACGCTTAAAAGCGACGTGAAATATAAAAACAAGCCAATAATTCAAACAGTAGTACGAGCAGCACATCAAGACCTCCGATACTGCCCACAGACGCCATACCGAGTAAGACCACCGGCATCAACGCCAGTACCGTCGTATAGTAATACACTTTAGTGTGCGGTAAATTATCTAACCAGAGCCGAAGCGACCCTGGTGGCAAAATCTTCCTAAGTACACCGATAACCGCCGTTAACGATACGTAAATTACGCTCCCAGCTACGATATACAGCAATATAAAAAGAGCCAGTACCCCGAAAGGACCGACTTCGCCAGGTCGCGTCATAGTTAGCATTAGCCCCGCTATAACGAGGGCGACACCGCCAACACTGACCGCCATTCTTATTTTCATACACTTCTTATGATTGCATGCTCCACCCTAATATTCAAGGAAGCCCAAGCGGCAACTTAACGAACCTGAAAGCACAACCGATCCGCCGCTTATAAAACAACTATTAGGCGTGGGTGCTATTAATGGTTCATTGCCGCTTAAGGCAACTGACCGCTCCTACGTGAGGAGCATAGTCCTTGGTTCGTTCCTCATCACGCCCAGTAGTTTCATTACATGATTCTATACAAGGATTAACTGGGCGTGCAGTACTGAAACCGCGCTCAATACCTGCCACGCAATGTGGCTGGTAGATCGTCGGCGACACCATGGAGGAACAGAAATTGTATGTGTTGTTCCAGCATCATGCTGTAGCCGTTTGTCTATCAACCTAGCTTGAGCTGAGGTACGAGCTTCCTGGTTATTTTGTTAATGTTTTTAGCTTTTTTGTTTTTGTAAAAGCATGTCTTAATACTAGCAGATGATTTTAGTTTTGTCAATTGATTAGATTTATTCTATGTTGTTACATTAACAACGTTGTATATATAACTTTATTTTAACACCTTATGAACATCGTTTTTTGCTTATATTTTATGTTGTTAATTTTACAATATTATTTTATTCCGTGCCCCCTCGTTGCCAATAATCGACATCATCACCTGTATAAATAGACCTCCCAACGTAGCCTACCGCTTCAATTTAGTCTGCTCAATTTTGCGACAATCCATGAGTATCTAGGTGCTCATATTTTTGCCAAAACCCTGCCTGCGTATATTTAAAATTCTAAATTAGACTAGCTCAGTATGCTCGCAAAATAACTTAGTGAGTTAATATTCAGTCAGCTTGAGTTGATTAAATTTTGGTGAGCACGAACTAAAATTTAAAATTGAAAGAGACTACATAATTTTGCAAAACTACGTAATTTTAGCTGGAAAATAAATCACCCCACTCTCCGCACTGCCTAAAGCTAAAGTTCACAAAAACAAGCCTTGCAGGTTTGTTAGTGTTTTATTAATAAAGATTCACCAAAAATAACCACACCCCGATATCGACGACGCCCCATCCCAACGAACCGCCCAGCACTTCTAACTCACAAATACTAAAAACTGAAAACATGCCTAATGAATATTATTGACCAATCTCACACCAGCCGATAAAAATTGTCGTAACGGCCTAGTAAAATGTGTTAATTAGATATCCACAGGTACAGAAACTGTAGTATTTTTTACTAGAAGATTATTCAAAAAACTGTTGACATAACCGTTACGACCAAGTATTATTAGGGGTAGTTGCTGAATAAAAAAATTATACAGTGACCAAAAATAAAAAACACTGCAAAAAAACTCCACTTTGAAAACAACCACTACTCGCAGGTGGTTGTTTTTTTGCTAAAGTCTCTTTCCTAGCTCAGCTGGATGATTATTCTTAAGTAAACTTAACGTCATCACCTCAACAAAAAAACCCAACACTTTTTCCAAAGGTTGGGTACTTTTGCTGGTGGAGCTGCCGGGTACTACCCCCGGGTCCGAATGGTAACATGATATTCATCTACAAGCTTAGTCCGATTTAAATGGTTTTACAACGCCCAAACAGCTAAAAATCGTCCGAAAACACTACTGGTCGTTACGCAGAGAAAGTCCCTCAAGTAGCTGCTGCCCTACTTGAAGCGAGCGACATACTTATAGCACCCCCTACCAACATGTCGCCTATGGTAGTAGGGTGTCATAGCAAATTAAGCTACGATTGCGACTGGCTGAGCAACTCTGAATGAATCAAAGAAAGCTACAACTCGGTCTGAAAAAGATGTTTTTGCATCTAAAAATATGCGTATCGTGCAAATTCGACTTGCAAAATATCTTGTTAAGGTCCAATCGTCGAAAGCTATATCAGCCCCGTCTCTATAAATTATACCGTATTTCCTCTTTTAAATCCACCCAATCTATGATTAACTGTAAGCATTATGGTTGGGCGAGTACTATCAGCAACGACTCTAGGCTTTCACGGGCAGCTTATCGAGGTTGAAGGCGACATGTCTCAGGGGCTACCAGCCTTGCAGATTGTCGGTATGGGCAATAAAGCCATTGATGAGGCACGAGACCGCGTCAGGAGCGCTATAAAGAACTCTCTGCTCGACTTTCCCAAAGGTAAGATAGTCATTAATCTCGCCCCAGCCGAACTACCAAAAGACGGCACTCAATTTGACCTACCAATTGCCCTTGCTGTGCTACGCTTGGGCGGATATTTGACCGAAAAAAGCCTCGATAATGCTCTGTTTGCCGGAGAACTCTCCCTGGACGGACAAATTCGTCCGATAAAATCAGCTATTGCTATTGCCGAAACGGCTAAAACTCACCGTATTTCGACTATTTACGTACCGCCACACAATGCCCATCAAGCATCGTTGATTGATGGCGTGACAGTCATTCCAGTGCGGACGCTAAAAGAGCTATTTCTTCATCTGAAAGGTGAACTAAAAATTAGTCCACACCAGTCCACCACAGTCGAGCCAGAGCGTAATGAAAGCTCCATCACTATCGATGATATTTATGGTCAAGAACAGGCTAAGCGTGCCGTTGTCATAGCTGTTGCTGGCAGACATAATCTACTACTGTCGGGTACACCGGGGTCTGGTAAAACGATGCTAGCTCGAGCCCTAAACAATCTTCTGCCACCCCTAACCGACCCTGAGGTGATTGAAGTCACCAAACTCCATAACTTAAGCGGTAACGCTATCGAAGACGTCATCACTACACGCCCCTTTCGCAGTCCACATCACACTGCCAGCCCTACCTCAATTATCGGTGGTGGCGCAAAGGCGTTACCCGGAGAGATTTCACTTGCGCATAACGGCATACTGTTTCTCGATGAGCTCCTTGAGTATCCACGAACCACCCTCGAGGCTCTTCGCCAGCCTCTAGAGGATCGCAATATTACCGTCAGTCGCGCCCAAGGAAAATATCAATATCCAGCCGATTTCCTACTTGTCGGAACGATGAATCCCTGCCCCTGTGGCTACCTAGGAGACTCAGAAAAGTCTTGCATCTGCCCAGCCTCACAAATTATCGCCTACCAAAAACGACTTTCTGGACCTCTGCTTGATCGCATCGACCTAACTGTTACTGTCGCTAGAGTGCCACACGAGAAATTACTGCAAAAGAAGTCGTTGTCAAATTTACAGCATAAGCAATATCAAAATGCTATTGCTAAAACCGTTAATTTTCAATTTAACAGATACGGACGTAGTGATAAATACAACGGTTCATTAACCAGCAAGGACGTAGAAAAGTACATGCCACTGTCCGACTCTGCTCGAACATTCCTACTCAATGCCGCCAAGAAACTTGACCTAAGCGCCCGTAGTTACTTCAAGGTCATCAAGGTTTCTCGAACAATTGCCGACCTTGAGCAGTCGCCCGATATCACCACCGCTCACCTAGCTGAAGCCCTGCAATATCGCCAAATTAGCGTTTCCTAGTTAACACCCGAGCCTCAAAGCCCCCTTCAACACAACCTTACACGCCTTGAGCTTCGTGATCCGCTCGTCAGGAAGTTCAAGGGTTGCCGTCGCTTGAGTGTGCTTTCAGGGAGGTTTTGGGACTCAGGTTTAAAAGCCACTTGAAAGTTTGTCGGTTTTTTGGTAAAATAACTGATGAAACAAACTAATATCACGACAAGTGCTTAAATAGCAAGAGAGGAGAGCCAAAGCGATTAACAAATCAACTCGTATTAACGAAGCAATTCGCGCCCACGAACTGCGCGTCATTGGTACAGAAGGAGAACAACTAGGTATTATGTCACGTCAGGATGCCCTACGAGCAGCCGAAGACGCCGGTCTAGATCTAGTGGAGATATCACCCGATGCCGATCCGCCAGTAGCGAAAATCATCGACTGGGGCAAATACCAGTATCAAAAAATGAAAGATCAGCAGCGCAGTAGACGCGCTGCCAAAGCCAGTGACCTCAAGCAAATGCGCTTCGGTCTAAAGATTGGCTCAGGCGATCTAGATGTTAAGCTTCGTAAGGTTCGCGGCTTTCTGGCCGACGGACACAAGGTCCGCCTACAAGTTGTCTATAAAGGACGCGAGATGGCCCATAAAGAGATCGGATATGAATTGATTGAGAAAATCATTGGCTTGCTCGAAGATGAAGCAATTGTCGAACAGAAACCTCAGATGGCTGGACGCAATCTGAGTGTCGTAGTAAGGAGTAAATAATGCCGAAACTTAAAACCCACAAGGGCACTGCCAAGCGCGTCAAACTGACCAGCACTGGCAAATTAACCCGTCGACGCGCCTTTGGCGGTCATATGTTGGCCAAAAAATCAAAGAGTCGCAAACGCGCAATCAACACAACAGCAACTATAAAAGGCTCGATGGCAAAAAATGCCCGCCGAGCAATGGGAGTATAATCATGCGAGTTAAACGCGGAGTCACCGCACGTGCTAAGCACAAGAAAATCCTAAAAGCCGCCAAAGGCATGCAGCATAACCGCACACGAAGCTTTCGCCTAGCAAAGCAAGGTGTTATCCGCGCGTTGCAATATGCTTACCGTGATCGTCGAAATAAAAAACGCGATCTTAGAGCAGTATGGATTACTCGCATTAACGCCGCAGCTCGCCAAGAAGGCACGACCTATGGCAAATTAATTGCAGGTATGAAGGCGAAGAATATCGAATTGGATCGTAAAGTACTATCAGATATAGCCGTCAGGCAACCTAAAGCCTTTGCAGAAATAGTTAAGACCGCCGTACAATAAGGCTATCTAAACCCTGCAAGATTTCAAAAC
>CAZKHR010000012.1:0-2018 GCA_964552745.1 uncultured Candidatus Saccharibacteria bacterium
AGTTGTTGTTACAAACCTAATTGTACTGGGCTGTTCCGTTTTAGTTTAATGTATCAACTATCTATAAACTAGTATCTACAGTAAAAGGCTCCGAGTGGAGCCTTTTTAAGTTTCTACCCAAGTCTACTTTTCGCTATTAGTAAACTTTCAACAATACTTCGCCACCAAGCTTGTTCTTGAGGGCCTCTTGGCCAGTCATCACGCCTTTTGAGGTGCTGATGAGTACAAGACCACGGCCAGATTTGACCTTTGGTATGTCGGTTGCCGATGTATATACACGTCGACCCGGCTTTGATACGCGGGCGATTTCGTGAATTGTACTGTTTTCATCAGGGTTATTGATTGTAACAATCAAAACATCGCGAGGCTTAGCAGCTTTGACAGTCACCTTTGTTAGGTAGCCATTTTTCACCAGCTGCTCAGCAACAACTTTTTTTAATTTACTCGACGGAACACGAATTTCCGTTTTGCCAACCATTTTTGCGTTACGAATACGCGTTAGAAGGTCGGCGATTGGATCTGTAGTTTGCATTGACATATTTCTAATCTCCTTCCTTCTTACCAACTACTCTTTGTTACGCCAGGAATTTCACCCTTGGCAGCTTTTTCGCGAAAATTAATGCGATTTAGGCCAAATTGCCTCATGTAAGCACGCGGACGACCCGATAGATTGTCACGGTTTTTATGTCGAGAAGGACTAGAGTTGCGCGGTAATTTCTGCAAACCTTCTTGGTCACCAAGCTCCTTGAGCTGAGCGCGCTTGTCTGCGTACTTCTCGATTAGCTTAATACGCTTCTTGTCACGAGCGATTATAGATTTTTTTGCCATATTATTTTACGCCTCCCTTCTTCTCAAACGGCATACCAAACTTAGCCAAAAGTGCCTTAGAGTGGTCACGATGCTCGTTCTTCATCACAAATGTAACTTGTAAGCCATGAACAATCTGAGTCTCTTCAAATGTTAATTCTGGAAAAATCGACTGGTCATTGACGCCTAGATTATAGTTACCACCTTTATCAAATTTTGCCGATACGCCATGGAAGTCGCGTACACGCGGCAAAGCAACGTTAATCAGCCGATCCATAAACTCATACATACGAGCGCCCCTGAGAGTCACGCTTATACCGACACGGTTCATGCCAGCACGAATCTTAAATGTTGCGATAGACTTCTTTGCCATGCGATCTACTGGGCGCTGCCCGGTTACTTTCTCAAGTGTATTTCGCACAGCTTCATAATGACGCTTATCATCTTTATTCTTACCGATACCGACGCTCACAACGATTTTCTCTAGCTCCGGCACTTGGTGCACATTCGCTAGACCCAATTCGGTCTGTAGTTCCTTGCGGTAAGTACCGCTATACAAGGCTTTCAGACGAGGAGCTGGCACGGCGGTCTTCTTCTCTGCCATTATTTAATCTCCTTATTTTTTGCTTGACGAGCAACTCGGGTCTTGTTGCCATCAGCGTTCTTTACTAATCCTACTCGGCTAGTCTTGCCGGTCTTTTCATCAATCACCAAAGCGACCTTGCTAACATCCATTGGTACATGAATGTCTTTCTTGCCACCTTGCGGGTTAACCTGACTTGGTCGAACATGACGATGCCCAACGCCAATACCCTCAATTAATACAGTTGCGTTCTTGCTATCAACAGCCAGAACCTTACCGGTTGTACCCTTATTTTTGCCGACCATCACCTTGACAGTGTCATCTTTATGAATTCTAGCCATTAGAGCACCTCCGGTGCGAGGCTGATAATCTTATTATAGCCCAATTCGCGTAACTCGCGCGGTACAGGGCCGAAGACACGAGTAGCCTTTGGCTGCTTATCATCGCCGATAATTACCACAGCATTATCGTCAAAAGCGATAGTCGAGCCATCTTTACGCTGAATCTGGTCACGTGTGCGCACCACGACTGCCTTAACGATAGATTTTTTCTTAACGTTACCGGTTGGACTAGCATCCTTGACTGAGCAGACAATAACATCACCTACTCGCGCATAACGACGCCCAGT
>CAZKHR010000012.1:2028-5413 GCA_964552745.1 uncultured Candidatus Saccharibacteria bacterium
AGTACCACCCAGTACGCGAATACAAAGAACCGACTTGGCGCCAGAGTTATCAGCAACTTTTAAGCGTGTTTCTTGCTGAATCATACTATCTCCTCCTCGACCGTCTCATCCTTTAACTCAATTGAACCACGCGACTTCTCGACAACACTCTCAAGCTTAAAGTTTTTGGTCTTAGAAATTGGTCGTGTTTCAATGATTGTCACTGTATCGCCTTCGCCCGCTTGATTATCCTCATCATGCGCCGTGTATTTACGCGTCACGGTGTACTGCTTGCCGTACAGCGGATGCGTCTGGCGCGAGGTTACCGTCACGGTAATGGTTTTATCACGCTTTGCGGACGATACGACACCAGTCAGTGTTCGTTTAGCCATTACTTTTCCTTTCGTTAATTTGCGTCAATAGGCGTGCAATATCTTTACGATATGCGGTGATTGCCCGTGAATTTACCAGTTCGCCGGCTTTATTGGCTCGCTTAGCCTCCAGTAGATCGTTGCGCTTGGCAACAAGCTCCTGCTCCATCTCTTCAATAGACTTCACAGTAGTCGCCTCTTTGACTGCTTTCTTTGTCAAATCTTTTGCCATAGTCTACATCTCCTCCCGAACAATAAACTTTGTTTTAACGGGTAGTTTGTGACTAGCGAGACGCATTGCCTCACGTGCAACCTCCTCGGACACGCCTTTCATTTCAAACAAAATTGTTCCAGCTTTAACCTTCGCTACGAAAAACTCGGGATTACCCTTGCCCTGACCCATCTTTAAGCCAAGGGGCTTTCTAGTAACGGGTGTGTGTGGAAAAATCCGAATCCAAATCTTACCGCCACGCTTAATGTGACGAGTCATTGCCTGACGTGCTGATTCGATTTGACGCGAATTTACACGCTCATTTGACTGACTTTGTAAGGCATAATCGCCAAACGCAATGTAGTTGCCTCGAGTAGCGCTACCGCGATTCTTGCCGACGCGAACTTTTCGATATTTAGTTTTCTTTGGTAGTAACATATCAATTAGCTCCTTTCGCCCTTGTAGATCCAAACCTTAACACCAATAACTCCAGATGGTGTCTGTGCTCGAGCCGTATGGAAGTCAATATCCGCTCGTATTGTATGTAGTGGCACCGAACCTTCAATGACTTTTTCGCGACGTGCCATTTCCGCACCGTTCAGTCGCCCAGCGACTTCAATGCGAACACCCTTAGCTCCGGCTGACATAGTGTTCTGAGCAGTCATCTTGGTAGCGCGACGAAAATTAATACGTCGTTCGAGTTGCCTGGCAATATTTTCAGCCACAAGTTTAGCTGCTAGCTCTGGTCGACGAACTTCCTCAATATTAATACGCACAGCTTGTCCCGAAATCTTTTCGATTTCCCTCTTAAGTTCATTGACGCCAGCACCACCACGACCAATCACTACACCAGCCTTAGCGGTGTGAATAGTAATCGTCATTAGGCTAGCACTACGCTCAATCTCGATTTTATTAATTGTTGGACGAGACGCAAATTTCTTCTCAATCAATTCGCGAATCTTATGATCTTCCGCAACAGCGCGAGCAAACTCTTTCTTATTGGGCGTAAACCAACGAGAACTCCAGTTTTTGTGAACTTGCAGGCGGAAGTTAATTGGGTTAACCTTTTGACCCATTTACTTTTCCTCCTTTGAAGCCGGCTTATCGGCCTTCTTATCAGTTTCTTTCTCACCAGCAGAAGCTTCAACTTTCTTATCGGTCGATTCAACCTTTTTAACAGAGGCTTTTTTCGGCTTCATAGTGCCAGTTACTTCTACTAAAATATTCGATGTTTTCTTCTGGAATGGTAATGCTCGACCACGTGAAGCTGGCTTATAGCGTTTAAGCCGAGTGCCAGTTGTAACCGATAGCGTGCTAATAACAAGTGTATTGCCATCAAGTCCGTGGTTATTAATTGCATTTGCACGGGCGCTTTCAATTGCCTTTTTAACTGGCAGATTAGCTCGTCGCGGCACGTGCTCCAGGATAACTAGTGCGTCAGCAACCGTTCGGCCACGCACCAAAGCCGCCACCAAACTAACCTTGCGCGGAGCTTGGTCAACGCCTTTGGCATAAGCACGGACAGAATAAGTCGTTTCACTCATAGCTACTTCCTATCCTTCCCGCCGTGCTTGCGGAACTTCCGAGTTGGACTAAACTCACCGAGCTTGTGTCCAACCATGTTTTCTGTGATTAATACTGGCACGTGCATGCGACCGTTGTGAACCGCAATTGTGCGACCAACCATCTCTGGTGCAACGGTGCTTGCCCTAGCCCATGTTTTAACTACGGTGCGATCATCGAGGCTCAGAGCAGCAATCTTCTTTGCTAACTTCGCGTCAACGAACGGACCTTTCTTGAGTGATCTACTCATCTCCTACCTCTTCCTCTTCGCATCGTGGCGAGTACGTACGATTAATTTATTTGAGCCCTTACGACGTCGGGTACGATAACCGAGTGTTAACTGGCCCCATGGTGTGCGAGGTGGTTTACCAGGAGCGTGCCGACCACCATCACCGCCACCGTGTGGGTGATCAGTTGCGTTCATGACTACACCACGGACACTTGGACGAATACCCTTACGGCGCTTACGTCCAGCCGAACCAACCTTAATATTTTGATGCTGAACATTTCCAACCACACCAATCGAGGCGGTAGCTTCTAGGCGAACCTTGCGCACCTCACCCGATGGCATCTTAATCAGTGCATAGCCCTCTTCTTTAGCCATTAACTGAGCTTTCGTACCAGCTGCGCGAACCATCTGCGCACCCTTGCCAGCCGTCAACTCAACTGAGTGAATCATCGTACCGACAGGAATAGCCGACAGAGGTAAGCGGTTCGAAGCTTCAATAGCTACATCCTCACCAGTCTGAATGACCTTGCCCTTAGTCATCGAAGTATCAGCTAGTATGTAATGATACAAGCCATGCTGATCTTTGACTCTAGCGATACGCGCTGAGCGATTTGGATCGTATTCGATTTCTTCAACCGTTAACGTCAAGCCTGTAGGCAAATTATGGCTAATCAAACGATAGTGCCGACGAACGCCACCACCACGATGACGGGTAGTGATGCGTCCCTGGTTATTGCGACCAGCTTGCTGCTTCTTAGCTTTAATCAGACTTTTCAACGGCTTCTTAGTCGTTATGTCTGATAAATCCTGACTTGTCATGCCTCGACGAGCAGGAGTTGTTGGGTTATATGGTTTTACCGCCATTACTTCTCCTCCTTTTGCTCTTGCGTATCGAACACTTTGATACTGTCGCCTGCTTGAAGCGTTACATAAGCCTTCTTAACATCTTTTCTATTGGTCGTGCCAGGGTAGCGACGCTTGCCACGCGAAAAGCGTACAGCCTTGCCATCCTGAATTAACGTCTTGATATTA
>CAZKHR010000012.1:5423-8370 GCA_964552745.1 uncultured Candidatus Saccharibacteria bacterium
CGACGGCTGACTTAATTTCGTTTTTATTACTTTCAAGCGGAACCGCAAACACATAAACGTTCTGTGCACTTGATGCGTAAGCTTTCTCGCTCATGACTGGGGTAATATGAAGTAGTTTCATTACGCGTTCTCCCCTCCCAGCCACTCAGTTAGTACCGGCAATGCAGCTGGTGACATAACGATTTTATCGGCATTTAGAATATGATAGACACTTAGATACGAAGCACGTACTACCAAAACATTCTGAATGTTATTGGTTGCGCGCATCAGTTCTGGCGATTTCTCGTCAACCACAACCAAAACACGACGCTCTAGCTTATTGTCAGTCAAGAATTTCGCAACTTCTGTTGTCTTACCGGTAGTTTTAATGTCTTTAATGACAATCTTCTTAGCCTGACTAGCGAGTGTCAATGCTTGACGAACTGCTACTCGTTTGGCGGTTTTCGATAGCTTCTTAGTATAGTTTTCGTTACCACGTGGGCCAAACACTACACCACCACCGCGCCAAATCGGGTTACGAGACGAACCAAATCGTGCTCGACCAGTACCCTTTTGTCGCCATGGCTTCTTACCACCGCCGCGAACCTCACCGCGCTGCTTAGTAGTTGCACTAGCCAGACGGGCATTTGCCAAATAGCTGTCGTAAGCTAATTTCAGTAATTCATGATTTGCGACTTCGACGTCAAAAACTTCTTTCGGAAGTTTCGGCGAAGTCACCGATGCCTTAGCACCGGCTTTAGGACTAGCAGTAGCCATTACGCGTTACCTCCTAAAATTATCAGCCCCTTGCGTGGACCGGGGACAGCGCCCTTGACACCGATGAGATTAGTCTTGGGGTCAACATAAGCAACCTCCAAGTTCTTCACCGTCACACGCTCTGCGCCCATGTGTCCAGCCATCCGCTTACCCTTGAAGACCTTCTGCGGATACATCGACCCAATCGAACCTGGCTTACGAACGTTACCGTTGCCACCATGAGTCTGCTTGCTGGTATTAAAGTTATGTCGTTTAACAGTTCCAGCAAAGCCCTTGCCTTTGCTAATTCCTGTCGCGTTCACCATGTCGCCAACTGCGAACACAGAGACGTTGAATTCGTCACCAACTTTTACCTCTAGTAAATCGTTGACGCGAACCTCCCGAATATGCTTCGGGGTCACTTTGGCTGATTTCACATGACCAGCCACGGCCTTGCTCAAGTTCTTACCCGCTCCATAAGCTATCTGTACCGCGTTGTAACCGTCAGTTTCGACAGTTTTCACCTGAGTTACGGTGACAGGGCCGGCTTGAATTAGCGTCACAGGAACTGCGCGCCCATCATCAGCCAAAAGCTGGGTCATACCAAGTTTGGTACCGAGAAGTGTTTTCACGTTGCCTCACTCCCACTTAAATACTCCTGATGACGTGTGGTTTCTGGACTGACCAGACCTGCTCATTCATCGAGGAGACAGATTTAATATTACGCGTAATGTAAATTACTGACTAATTGTAGCACAGCATACCACCAAATGTCAACACAATATAGCTTGAATCTCAAACATCACCCAATCCACGCCGACCAACAACACATAAAACTAAGCAATTGCTAATAAAAGCCCATTACTGTATAATAATCCTTATAATTACTTCTAGAAAAAATAGACTCTCAGTAAAAATCGGTTTTACGTTAGTCGAGCTATTAATAGTGATAGTTATCATCGCTATTTTGGCTGCTGTATCGGTAGTGACCTATAGCCATGTCACCGCCAAGGCAAAAGAAACAAAGCTGATAGCAACCACTAGCAACCTAGAAAAGAAAGTCAAAGCTAAACAGATTGTCGATAGCAAGGCCTCTCCGTCAATTACTGCGACGTCTGTAGAGTAAATACTGAGTCATTATGATATCGCCTCACTAAAGGACGATCTAGTGATTCAAACCTATGGCACAGATCGTCAATGCATAGACAGCCAGTCTAGTACTTGTGGCTGGGACGATCCTATTTTTGAGCGCGATGACATAGTCATGATGGAGACGTATCAGAACAGCGGGCCGCCATCAGGTTCGTGGAGTGGCTGCGCATCAGTCGGAGGTGTGATAATCTCCTATTATTCGATTATCGATGATGATTATGTTGAGATGGAGATACCAGACAACCCTGAGGACGAGGGACGGACTGGGTATCGCTGTGCAGTATGACATAACCTACATTCAAGCTAACCGCTAAGGGTGAGCACTATAAACTCCTCATAGCCATTACTATTGAACTGATATGCTAAATAACGATACCCACAGGAGTAAATGAGGTCAAAATTGCCATAAGAATCAGCGCTGTATACCAGATCTTGCGGTTAAATTGATACTTTTCAACCCTTAAAACCAACAAAAGTGCCACAATTAACCCAACCGGAATAGCATGAACAATTAGCGAACCAACCGCCAGGGGGTTATCAAACCTCAACCACAAAGCACTAAGTAGTGTAAAAAGTACTAATTTACTAAAAAAAATACTATCGGTCTCATACTTACGCTCCGCCCCCTTACGATTGAAGAACTCCGATGACCTAGACCGGTTGCGTGCATAAGTGCGTTGCTTTTGTGTTTTACTTGCCATAGCTTAACTCTAGTATAGCAAATTTCGTCGACCACTCCAATACGCTTGTGCTCTGTGACAATTCGATATATAATAGTTAACATACAATGAGCTAACTAATGTGAGAAGTGTGAACCATATGGCAACAAATCGAACCAAAGCAAAGAAAACGACAAAACCTACAGGCGCCAGCAAAAGCAAATCAAGCACATCGAAGAAAGCACCTGTCACCAAAAAGACCGTCAGCAAAAAACAGCCAAAAATGAAATCCTTTAGGCTCGCTAAAGAGACCGAACCATTCATGCGTGCTAAGATCACCGACCAGACTGTTTATTGGCTAATTATCGGTGTAATGTCGATTACTTTTGTACTATGGATTG
>CAZKHR010000012.1:8380-11270 GCA_964552745.1 uncultured Candidatus Saccharibacteria bacterium
TTCAACAGCAAGATGAACTTCTGGAGCCAACCTCTTCAATCAATACGACTGAAGCTAACGCTACCGAATAAATCAAATTATTTAAACAAAAACCCCTTCACAGCCGAAGGGGTTTTTGCTAAAACTACGCCTAGTTACATGCGAATTTCTGCGTCAACACCAGCTGGTAGGCTGAGATTTTGCAGACTATCGATAGTTTTTGATGTTGCATTAGTAATGTCAATCAAGCGTTTGTGCACGCGCATCTCATAGGTTTCACCGCCCGTTTTGTAGACATGCGGACTCTTAACCACGGTAAAAGTACTGCGACGAGTTGGCAGAGGAATCGGTCCAGCCACATCTGCACCAGTACGAATAGCCGTGTCAATAATTTGTTTTGCCGACTGATCAATCACCTTGTGATCGTACGCCTTCAGTCTAATGCGAATCTTAATACCTTGGTTTTCAGCCATGTTTTGCTCCTTTATGTGCGATCCTGTAACCTCTGCGTAAATCAGCTTAGTGCCGTCTAGCCGAGTTCTCAGGAAAATTAATAATACAAAGTAAATTGTAGCACGATTTTGTATTTTCGCAAAATTAGCTACTCAGTAAGACTACGTCTGACTAGTCACATGCTCAATTGCTTCGCGTACAATACCCGCTGAATGATGCAGCGCCTCACGTTGACGGTCGGTTAACGGATAGCCAGACAATATCTTAACTCCATCCTGATTAACTGTTGACGGCAGCCCCAAAACAACATTTTCAAGCCCGTACTCACCTTCTGCCAACGAGCAAACCGGATAAATAGTACTTGATGACTGCCTCAGTGCCGACACAATCTTGGAAATAACAAAACCAATAGCAAAATAGGTTGATTTCTTGGTATCAATCACCCGATAGGCACGATCACGAATCGTCTGCTCAACATTATGAATCATCTCCTCCTCAAACCCGGGGTAGTCCCGGAGTGGAATTTCACCAATCTGCGCAGTCTCAATAGTAGAAAAAGATGAGTCACCATGCTCGCCAAGTATATAAGCATCGACATCCCGACTACTAACGCCCACGTTATCAGCCAAATACGACTTTAGGCGCGATGTATCAAGCGTCGTACCAGTGCCAAACACTCTGTTTTTTGGCAGACCTGACTCCTTGAGCGCAACATATGTCAGCACATCAACTGGATTAGATACTACTACGATATACGGCTCAGCACCACCTGCCATAATATCCCTAACAATATCGCGCATAATATCAGCGTTTGTATCGGCCAATTCCAGTCGAGTTTGCCCCGGCTGCTGAGGTGAGCCAGCGGTAATTACCACAATATCATTTGTTGCAATATCGCTGTACTCGCCAGCCCTAACAGTAATACTTCTGTCAATCCCCATCGCATCATTGATATCTGCTGCCTGACCCCATGCCATATCTGGGTTACGGTCGATCAAGACAATCTCTTCAATTACACTTCGTAGTGCCATAGCATACGCCGCCGATGCTCCTACCATACCGCCAGCGCCAACAATCAATACCTTCTGTTTGCTCATTTTATCATCTTTCTTTTTTTAAATAGTTTCTATATGCTTTCGCTCGTTACTTGTATTTTACAATTTTATTAAAATACAGAGGTAATAAGTTCGATTTTTCTTCGAATATCTTCATTATAGCACAAGCGATATGGTTTTGTCAAATAAAACATGACTAAACTCTCCATCCTCCGCGAAAATACACCAAGATAGCCTCAACCCCCAAGCCCCAGACAACTGACCACAAAACTCCGCGCAGAGACGTCTAGCGAGGGAGCGCCTTAAAGCTCGGGTGATATAAACATATAAAATACCCCAGTAAAACAGGGGTATTTTATATAATGGTGGTACGAGATTATTTTACAATCTTCGTCACAACACCAGCACCAACAGTGCGGCCACCCTCACGAATAGCGAAGTTTAGACCTTGCTCCATGGCAATAGGTGCCAAAAGCTTGACCTTGAAGGTTAGCGTATCACCAGGCATGACCATTTCCTTGTCAGCTGGCAATTCGACCTCACCGGTCACATCAGTGGTACGGAAGTAAAACTGCGGCTTGTAACCCTTCGAGAATGGAGTATGGCGACCACCTTCTTCCTTCTTAAGGATGTAAACCTCTGCCTCAAATTCAGTATGCGGCTCAATTGTTCCTGGCTTTGCCAAGACTTGACCACGCTCGATATCATCGCGCTCAATACCGCGAAGCAAGACACCTGCGTTGTCGCCAGCCTGACCTTGAAGAAGTTGCTTGTTAAATGCTTCGATACCCGTTACAACTGACTTTTGAGTTGCACGTACACCGACGATCTCGACTTCTTCATTAAGCTTAACGATACCCTGCTCGATACGACCAGTAGCGACCGTGCCACGACCCTTAATTGAGAATACGTCCTCAATCGGCATCAAGAATGACTTATCAAGATCACGAACTGGCTCAGGGATGTATTCGTCAACAGCTTCAATCAACTCCATGATAGCATCTTCGTATTTAGCGTCACCCTCTAGAGCCTTCAACGCCGAGCCCTTGATGATTGGCGCATTTGCATCAAAGCCGTTCTTCTCTAGGAGCTCCTTGATTTCCTCTACAATTAGCTCGACCATCTCTTCGTCAGCCATATCCATCTTGTTAAGGAAGACGAGAATCTTTGGTACACCAACTTGACGTGCAAGCAAGACGTGCTCACGAGTCTGAGGCATTGGGCCATCAGCCGCCGAAACAACAAGGATTGCGCCGTCGATTTGTGCTGCACCAGTAATCATATTCTTGACGTAGTCAGCGTGTCCTGGCATATCAACGTGTGCATAATGCCTCTTAGCTGATTCGTACTCAATGTGAGATGAGGCAATAGTAATACCACGCTGTCTCTCCTCGGGTGCGTTA
>CAZKHR010000013.1:0-10839 GCA_964552745.1 uncultured Candidatus Saccharibacteria bacterium
AACATGGTTAGCTACTCTCATGAGCCATTATAGCACGAGGTGCTTGATATTTCTTTACATAAGTGCTATATATTAAACTATAGTCAATCATAAATATAAATAGTTAAGAAGAGGTTTATATGTCGATTGAAGCCATGGGTGTATCACATGATGAATTGGGTCTTTTCTCAACGGAGTTTATAGACGCCCAGGAAACTATCGCATCCTCTCTTGAAGGACCCTTCGATGGATCAAAGCTAGGCATCCATAAACACACAGACGAGAACAATGATATTGATGGATACAACATCGCCATTGCTACTCAGGAGAATATTTCAGGTTTAAGAGTTTTAGTATTCGATCGTTCCGACCTAGAGACTCCATCTAAGGTAATTTACCTAACACGAACCGAGCATACCGACCCCAAAAATAGATACATCGGCCCTATGTTCAGTGGCTTCACGACTGAACTTAAAGAAGGCGACATATATAAGCTGTCTGTCACCTACGGAGACGGTGAGTACTACAACGATAACATAATAGACGACAGAGCCCGTGCCTTCTTGATGGGAAAGCCCGATCCTGACGGTAAACCTAATCCCTATTCGGTAGTGAGAAATAGCACTGGCAGACTTGATAGCCCTGAGGATTTCCAAGGAAGCCCAAAAAATATTATCTATGAAGCTCACGGAAAAGGTAGCACAAAATTACAAGAAAACATCCCCGAAAAATATCGCGGCACCTACCTTGCCTATACACAACCAGAAGTCCTGGACGAACTTGTTGACCTTGGTGTAACAGCGGTTGAATTCCTACCTCTTCAGTTTGCACTTCCAGAGCCGTTCATCTACCGCAAGCAAAAACCAGAAAACGAAGGCGGCACTAATTATTGGAACTATACGCCAGCAGGCTATTTCGCTCTTAACCCAAAATTAGCGGCCGAACAAAATGACCCTATTAAGCAACAAGAAGAATTTAAAGAAGCAACTAAAGCGCTCCACGCCAGGGGGATTAGGGTTGTTGTTGATGTCGTATACAATCATACGGCTGAGGCAGACAACCGTGCCGACAGCCCGGTATACAGCAAAAAAGCGCTACAAAATAACCGAAGCTATCGACATACTGAATCTGGTGAGTATGATGACTACAGTGGATGCGGTAATACCTTAAACTTAAACGATCCACTTATATTACGAGAGGTTATCGACTCGTTGCGCTATATGGTTACAGAATATGGCATAGATGGCTTCCGTTTTGACCTAGGTACGGCACTCATCCGAAACAAAAACGGCAACCCAGACCCAAACCATCCACTACTCACAGCCCTCCGAGAAGACGAAATATTAAAGAATTGCGAACTTCTCAGCATAGAGCCATGGGATATAAAGGGTGTGTCCGAAGGATATTTCAATAGCACCGACAATGACGAGATCACGCTCAAAGAGTGGAATCGAACATACCGCAATCGCATAAAGGCTTTTATGAATAAACATGAGCTCGGAGGAGGCATAGGGGGTTTCGCAGACATACTCGCTGGCGATGGCACCCTAAGAACAATAAACTATATCAGCTCTCACGATGGGTTCACTATAGGCGATACCGTTGCATATAATGAAAAACACAACTGGTCCAATGGCGAATATAATCGAGATGGAACAAACGAAAACTTTAGTGAAAACCACGGACATGAAGGCTGGGACCTATCCGAACTGTCACCAGAGATACAAGAGTCTATCTTGTACGAAAGGTACAGAGTAATGGCAAACATGCTCGCAGCCTTAGCAATGACTGCTGGCGACATTATGTTCGTAGCAGGCGATGAATCAGGCAACTCACAAAATGGCAACAATAATCCATATTGCCATGATAACGAGACTACCTGGATTCAACGTCAAGGACTGAGCGAAAGAAATCTAAAACTAAAAAAATTCGTACAGCAACTTATGGCTATTCGTCACATTAGTGGAATCGGTTACAGCTCTGTAAACCGCGGCCCTATCATGTTTAGTGAAACAACTGAGCAAACAGAGGAAGGACCGAAATCAAACCCTTACGGTGATTTTCGAAAGTTTACCGAGAACACGCCAACCCCCAAGGAAGACGAGTTCAATAAAAGTCCAATTGAAGAAAAAGGCATTATCTGGATTAATCAATCTGGTGAGCCAATGAGAGAGACGGACTGGCACTCAAATAAAATCATGGGGATGTATGCTTCAGGCTTCGCAGGTGAAGGGCTTAGTGACGCTAGTGTATTGCTGTATTACAACCATACAGATGAAGATCAAATAATCACACTACCGACGCCCGAAACCAATATAGCAACGGCTGGCAAATATAGTGCCCTAGCCAGCTCCTATAATCAAGAGGCGGACGTAAACGGCCTAGGATCTATCCCTCATGGACGAATCTCACTAAAGGCGAACAGTATGGCAATTCTTAAGCGCAACTCAACGGTAATCCCTGAAGCCAAGATTGCTGAATATCTCAGCAGCCCAAAAGTAGCAAAAATCCACGAAGCGTTAGGAGGCGTCTCCATGAAATTCATCTCAATAGACACACCCGTTTCTGAACTAGACGCCCCTCCGCAAGCACCTGAGCCAAGCTACAATCATCACAACCCTGAAGCTAATGCTAAACTCCAGCCTGCTGCCTAACCACCAACCAGCAGTCGTCTATAACATCCTCTACTCCACCAATTTGAACGATTTGTTTCAAGGTTTTTACACTCATTAGCCGCAGTAGCTTGATATGATTCGTACCAATATTGCCCTGCTCACTTAATCTAAAGGATTTTTCATTTTCATCAAACATATATCTCTTGCCTGGCTCCAAGACAGCTCCGGCTACGTCAAATCCAAGGTTCAACTCTTCGCCAAGCAACCCAGAGTAATTGATATAAAACCAAGTTTCAATCAACTTTCTATCTACCGAAATTTTATCTAGATGCTCTAGCACCTCCGCGGTTAACGTGAACCAAGCTGGCTCATCAATCGCCTCACTCGCCTGTGCCACTAACTTCAATACGTTATAGGCAAACTGCATGCGCTCATAATCTTCCAGAATATGTCGATAAAACGCCACCATGCGAGCGGAAGTCAGCAGCCCAAGTTCGCCTTTGCCCTGACGAATCACCACATCCGATATAGCAAATAACTCAATTCCACCGGCAAGCTTACTTTTTTCACGCCTAACGCCCTTAGCAATCACACTACGTCGCCCTTTGGTTGTCAGCAATTGCACGACCCTATCCGCTTCCGAATAATTTGTTCGCCTGAGGACAATTGCCCTAACCCGTTCACCATCTTTCATCTAGTCGCCTCCCGTAGGGCAACCGCCACGTCGGCCGGCTCCATCGTCGCTTTGTCTAAGGCTACTTTTACGCCGAACGGCGCCAGCAATTCTGGCTCAACGACCGGACTACTAGAGCAAACGACAACTGGTATTTGTGCCAAATCCATGTAGCTACGCATCTCATTGAGCAAGGCCATGCCCGTCTCAGCAACCAATAGCATATCAAGTAAAATTACGTCGACCTCATTTTCATCTAATCTGTCCATCGCCTCCTGGGGCGAATGGGCTTCAACCACCAAGAAGCTCGCACCTTCACAATACCGCCTCAACAACCCTGCCCATACCGGATCATCCTCGACGATCAGCACTCGTTTCATAGCAAACTCATCTGCTGAGATAATGGCAACTCAACAAAGAACGTCACGCCATCACGATGACGAGTCAGCCCGATGCTGCCATGCATCATCTTGGCAAACTCAGCTGCAATAAATATCCCTAACCCGCTAGAATCTGGCCTAGTCCGCACAGTTTTAATCGTCTCTAGTTCACCAAGTAGCTGCCGATACTCTCTTAGTCCCAACCGCGGTCCAAAATCACGCACATTCACCCGAGCTTTTTGACCAATTCGCCTCACACTAACGCGAATTGGTGTTTGTGGTTCGGTATACTTCAGAGCATTATCAAGAAAATTTGCAATCACCCGCTCCAGCAAACGCTGATTAGCGACCACTAGTAGATTTGTCCGCGAAGACGGCCACAGCACATGATGGCCGTATAGCTTTGCAATCGGTGCCAGGTCGCCTGCTACGCCACGACAAACTGCAACGGGATTGACCGGTTCAAGCGAAAATAGCGACGACTGGGAATTAGAAACCTGCGTCAGATCAGTTACTAAACGCAATGATCTTTCTGCTATGAGCCTCAGCTGTTCAAGTGATTGATGTTGGTGTTTTTCAGAAAAATTATCATCATTCGCCACCAAGCTCAATTGACGAATCAATGCTAACGGGGCCTTGAGCTCATGCGCTGCTACCGACAAACTCGGTAATGTCGCAAACCGCTCCACATCAAACGTCCCCTTGACCATATATCAAGTGTAGCAGATAGGCGCAGACTTCGCTACTCAGCTATTTTAGCAGTTTCAAGAATTGTCTGAAAATCTGGCTTGAAGGTATCAGCGTCGGTTGAAAAACGAACTGTCTTGTCACGAACACGCATCAATACCACGGAACCACGAATCTCCCTCGAAAGTGCACCATCAAAACGCGTCGTAGCAATACCATTATACTCAGGGGTGCTTGAGGTTAGTTCGCCCTTTCTAGTTCGCTCTGCGTACTCCTTGACTACATCGTCATAATCTTTATTGAGAATCTCTAGCCGAAGTGCAAATCGGCTATCTTTACTGCTGACAGGCGGAACCACGACCGGATGCAAGTATGCTACATAGTCTCTACGATCAGAGGCGTCCTTATCAACATAAGCACTCCACGTCCTAGGATACATAAAACTCACACGCCCGTACTCAGCTGGACCAACAAATTCAATTCGTGGATTTTTACTTTCTTCTTGGTATTTTTTGAAATCATCCTCACTCTGTTCACGCTTACCTTCTGTTACTGCCAGCTGCACCTTGCCGTCAATATCGGTACGCAAATTGTCGTACGAAACGTACACCCACGCACCCAGTGCCGCCGCTACTAAAAATAATACAATAAATCCGATCGTGGCTATCATCCAGCCATCGACGCCCCCTTGGTAAAAATTCTTTTTCATAACTCTATTATACTTATGGTTTGGTAGATTGTAAAGGTTTAATTACCTGAGCCTCAAAACCTCTCTTCTACACACCCCTATGCACCTTAATCTTCGTGATCCGCCGTCAGGAAGATTAATGGTTGCGGTCGCTTGAGAGTGTGTTTTCAGGGAGGTTTTGAGGCTCAGGTGTAATTTCGTAAAGAAAATGTATCGCCGACGAACGAGCTGGTTTTAGGCCTGGTACCTCAAAAGCGTAACTGATCAGCCAGAGCTTCTTACTCAAACGATTGGCCTCTGACTGTAGCCGACTAGCCACTTTAACGATATCTCGTGACTCACTAAAAGCATAGACAACCGTGGTCTCTAGCGGTAATGGTGTTAGCCAAAAGTCTCGCCATCTAGTCTGAATGTTTTGTTTACGTAAACTTAACAAGCGAGAAATTATCACCAAAATTGGATTTATCTCAAAACCTACCGCTTTTGCTCCTCGCATCACCGCCTGTCGTAACACCACACCGTCACCCGAACCGATATCAACCAACAAATCTCCCTCCCCCAGCGCATACAGTTCGTCAAATGCCAACGCAACATCTCGTCGACGACTCGGCAGATATGGCGCTCCTCGTAGCACTGTCAGGACAAACAACGCCACGACAACACCAGCAATAGCGTACACTACGCTCATGCTTCGCCATCAAACTTCTGGGCAAGAACTGTAATGTCGCTCTTGAGCGAAGATAATTTTTGACGAATTTCTTCAGCAATCGCTTCTGCAGCTTTAAACTTCCCAACTGCCTCCTCCAGCACAAAATCATCGCTATCAAACCACGAAATTAACTCTTCTAGTTGTTGCATTTGCTCTTTTACACTCGTATTATTTTTCATGATACTCCTTTACCTCTGCTTTTATAAACGCCTGCTTGGTCTCAACATCCAATACACCACCGACCTCCATCTCCCCACGAACCAACGCATAGCCTCGCTCTAAAACTGCTCGCGGATCGACTACTCGAAGCATCTGCTCCATGTGCTTAAGTTGCTGCTCCGCCTCAGCCATTCGTTCTTGCACACTCCGAAAACCACTTGTCATAATCTTATCAATATCGCTCTGCGACTGCTCAATCACCTGTTCGATATGCGCACTAGCCAAACGAAGTTTTCGATCAATATTGTCAATCAATACCGCCTTATCAGGAAGAAGAATTTGCGCTGCGTTGGTCGGCGTCACAGCAGCTTTGTCTGCGGCCAGATCACTCAGGCTTTCATCTGTCTCATGGCCAATTCCAGTCAAAATCGGCACCCGACTGGAAACAATTGCTCGCACCAACGGCTCATCATTAAAGGTCGCCAAATCATCAGCACTTCCTCCGCCACGAACAATCACAATCACCTCCGGAAGCTCCGCCAGTTGATTAAAGTATTCAATCGCTCGAACAATTTGCTTCGGTGATTCCATACCCTGAACCTGCACATTAGCAACTGCAAACTTCACGCCACCAAACCGCTGACCAGCAATTTTCATAAAATCAGCATAGCCGGCCGCGCCAGTACTTGAAATAACCGCCACCAACGAGGGCATTTCCGGCAACGAGCGTTTGCGCACTTCGTCAAACAGCCCTTCTTTGTCGAGTTTAGCTTTTAGTAGTTCAAAGCTCTTTTTTAAACTACCTTCGCCAATCGGCCGAATTTCCGAAATTGTCAGGCTAAATTTACCCCACTGCGTAACCTTTGGCACCGCCCGAACTACCACCTTCATACCGTCCTCAATCGGACTACGCATTTGCCAAACCGTCATAAAACAACCCACCGAACCCGTATCGTCTTTCAGATCAAAAAAAACATATTTTTGATGATTGACCTTAAATGACGCCACTTCTCCTTCAACCTCTACCACACCAAAAGCCATATCGAGCGACTGATTAACGACTGCCAGAAAATCACTAACCTTAAATGTCGGAATAATCGCCATCGTCGGTTCCTCCGCCATATTTCCACAAAGCGTGTTGATAAAAAGCGTAGCCAAAAATAATCGTCCCAGTCAATAAAATTGCCCTCGTCAATACAATTCCGGCAATCGCTAAATCTGCACTCACACCCGCCATCGTCAAAAAGAAAATCATAATCAGCTCATACACTCCCGCCCCACCTGGGGTGAACGCCACGAAACCAGCCAACCCCGCTACCCCATAACCTACCAGTAAGATTGCTGGATTAACCGATGCCCCGAGCGCCCAAAAAGCCACCATAAACATTGCAATATCGAAAATCGCATAAACAGCGCCCCACGCAAGCGGACGAACCAATGAACGCTTATCAACTGCCATTTCCTGAAAATTAACATGTATATCAGAGAAAAAAATCAAAACGCGGTCTCGCTCTAAAACTCGTCCAACTCGACCAAAAGTCAATCGTCGCACCAGTCCATTAACAAACTGGCCTAGCCCACTCGCTACTTTTTTCATCCGATCATCTGACGAAAGAATAATAACAAAGCTAAACGTCAACACCACAATTGCCAAAACCAACACAAAACTAGCTGCTACAATATAACGATTTACCTGCCCGTCTAGCGCCAGGATGACCACTGCTATGATCAACAAGAGCACTAGCGACACAAATCCAGTCACAAATCGCAACAACTGCGCAAATGTCGCCTGTGCTGGACTCACCCCCAATTTATGCATTCGCCAAGTCGTATAAGAAATGCCGCTGATTCCACCTGAAGGAAAAATGTGATTAACCAAATTTAATTCCAAAGCAATTCTCGTCTGTTCCATCCGAGAAATGT
This sequence comes from uncultured Candidatus Saccharibacteria bacterium, assembly GCA_964552745.1. Taxonomy (GTDB): domain Bacteria; phylum Patescibacteriota; class Saccharimonadia; order Saccharimonadales; family Saccharimonadaceae; genus Nanosynbacter. The sequence goes on from CAZKHR010000013.1 coordinate 7,814, forward strand.
GACGTACCTGCTTTTTCCGCCTAAGATACGAAAAAATCATCTCGCCACCAGCAAAATAAACAATGGCCTGGAATGGAATTAGCAAAAGCAGTAGCCAGACATTCGCCCGACCAAGCAACTCCCAGGCCTTGACCAGCTCATGACGCGACAGAAACACAATCAACGCCAAAAACACCAACGTCACAACACTCAGTGCCATCCGCGGTGATTTTACTGTTTGAAGGAATTTCTTTATCATCTCAGCTTATTATACTACAATCGGCAAGCATTTTAGCCCGACTAAGCTCCCTGTTGAACCTTCTTGTGATACACTTGAACTATGTTTATCGCTCAACTAGGTCGCCAGCCCGAAATATCACTTACGGAGCTTCAAGCAGTTTTTGGTGAAAAAAATATCAAACAGATAGCAGCCAATTTTGCTCTAGTGAATTCCCAGGCATTCGATATCGACCGCCTAGGTGGCACAATCAAGTACGCCGAAATTGTCCACGAATTTCAAGCCCAAAAAGATGATTCAACCAGCTATCTAACTGCATCAAGATACATCAATGACCACTACGGCCCCGCCTGGAAATCAGCAGAGGGCAAGATTACCCTTGGTCTCAGCGCCTACCACCTCCGCATATCGCCAAGGTCTGTCCAAAAAACTGGCATCTTGCTCAAAAATTTACTTAAAAAATCTGGAGTTAGTCTCCGACTCATCCCTAATAATGACATCTCATTGTCAACCGCCACCTCACACAACAACAAACTGGGCTCCTCTGAGCGTAAAATCGAGCTAGTCATCGTCAAAACTAACGACCGACGAATTATCATCGCCGAAGGCCGAGGTGTCCAAAACATTACCGCCTACACCATCCGTGACCGGCACCGCCCTAAGCGCGACGCCTTCGTTGGCATGCTCCCACCCAAGCTCGCCCAAATCATGATCAATCTAGCAGTCGGACCTGCACAAGCCCGAGTAGCCGAGGAAGCTACCCAGAGCGCGGACATAACTATCCTCGATCCCTTCTGTGGCACCGGCACAATTCTCCAAGAGGCCGCCCTCCAAGGTCTCGCCGTCTACGGTACCGATCTATCCGAAAAAATGATTCACTATACCCGAGATAACCTCAACTGGCTCCAGCAAAGCCATCGCATCCAGACCGATTGGTACATCCACCAAGCCGATGCCACCGAGGTAACTTGGCGTCAGCCCATCGACGCCGTCGTCTGCGAAACCTACCTCGGTCAGCCCTTCTCTGCTCCACCCTCACCCGCCAAACTCAAAGAAGTCGTCGGCAACTGCAACCATATCATCTCTAGTTTCCTTAAAAACATTCGTCCTCAGCTACAGCCCGGCACCCCCCTGTGTATCGCCATTCCTGCCTGGCAAGATAAACAAGGAAAATTCACCCACCCCCCACTAAGGCGTAATCTTCAAGAGCTAGGCTACGAACAAACCATTACCACTCCACTGCTCTACCACCGTCCCGACCAGGTTGTCGCCCGTGAAATTCTAGTACTCAAAGCTATTCGCCAAAAAGCCCTAAAAACCTCTTGACATTACCCCTGAGCTAATATATACTAGGACAGATTGTTTTATTATATTTAAGGAGTAGAAAATGTCAAAAGTTAAAGCTGGTGGCTCGTCCAAGAACATCCACAACAACGCTGGCGCTCGCCTAGGCGTTAAGCTTTTCGGTGGCCAAAAAGTTTCTGCTGGAGGAGTGATCGTTCGTCAAACTGGTGCTACTAAAATCGCTGGTGACGGCACCTATATGAGCCGCAACTTCACCATTCACGCTAAGAAAGATGGAATCGTCAACTTCAACAGCGTCAAAAAACGCAAATTCACTGGCAAAACCGAACGTCGCACTGAAGTTAGTGTTGTTTAGCGTCTAAAACGCCACTCTACCCTCACCGTATCGATAGTATGCGTAATTATATGCTATGGCTATAGCTTTCGGGCTCATCTTTTTTAGATACTCACCCATCCTAGAGGAGTATTCACTAGAATCCTCCCCCCGCCCTTCTAGTTGAGCGGTTCTCTTCCTCCAGGCATAATCAGCGAATGAGTTCAGTGAATCCTGGTCTTCTTTAGACAAGCTATTAAATACATCCTCAATCCCTGGCTTATTCTCTTTTTCTGGGTTTAGCTGAACCTGCCGAGAGTCTGACCTTGGCCCCGTGTCACTCTGGTTCTCGGGGTCATTATCCTGGACTAACCTTGCGCTTAGCTTATCTAATTCCTCAACTGGAACCAGCTTAACGAGGTCTTTCTCACCGTCATTATACATCATCACATAGTAAGACACTTGCTCTCGTTGACCGCTCTCGGGATTCAATCGCCATTCCGTTGTCACCCCAACGCCCATCCAACCAGTCTGAATCTCGCCATTACTTCGCTCAACAGGTGCTATGAGCGCCCTGTCTTCAGCGAAAGCCCAGCCGGTAATATCTCTCCCTCGACCACTCCCGTCCGTTACGCTAGTCAGAACACTCTCCTTGTCTGCAAGACGAAGATTATACTTTTGAGCAGCGTCGACTAGATCTTTCGGCGGCATTGACTGATCGTGCAAAGACTCCCAGTCCTGATTACCACTGGATTGAATATTCTCATAATTTTCTGGGCTACTGCTCATAATATCCTTTTTGTTTTTAATTAACTCTTCTCTATTATAGCAAACCATAAGCAAAAGGTCAAGTGCTTACAACCCTGACTTTACTTTTATGCAAAAATCTAGACTAATTATCGATGTCTAAATGGTGCTTAATACGCGAGACAACATCACCAATAACTACTTGCGACTTAACCATATAATCATCAGCACCTAGGCCCTCAGCTCGCTCCTTGTCCTTCGGCTGGGATAATGCCGTTAGCATGACAATCCGCACATTGGCCGTCTCTGGCGTATTGCGCAAAATATCTAGCACGTCAAAACCGCTAATTTTTGGCATCATCGCATCGAGTAAGATGAGGTCAGGGTGATAATCAAGCGTCGCCGCAAGCGCCTCCTCTCCGTTGTTAACTTCTTTGACATCAA
>CAZKHR010000014.1:0-10831 GCA_964552745.1 uncultured Candidatus Saccharibacteria bacterium
GATTTTCTCGATTTGATTCAGGAGGGGAACACTGGTTTACTTCGGGCAGTTGAAAAATTTGATCCAGATAAGGGTTTTAAATTTTCAACTTACGCGACTTGGTGGATTCGTCAGGCAATTACTCGGGCGATCGCTGACCAGGCGCGAACGATTCGGATTCCGGTTCATATGGTTGAGACAATCAACAAACTACTTCGTACTCAGCGACGGATGACGCAGGAGCTCAATCGTGAGCCGACTATTGAGGAGTTGGCAAATGAGCTCGAAATGGAGCCAGAAAAGGTTGAATATGTCATCAAGATTAAGCAAGATATTTCTTCGCTTGATGCCAGCGTTGGACGCGATGGTGACGAGGACGAGTCGGTACTTGGTGATTTTATCGAAGATGAAGAGACTATTTCACCAGAAGAATCAGCGACCAATCAGCTTTTGAAAGAGAAAATTCAGGATGTTTTGTCAAGCTTGAGCGACCGTGAAAAAAAAATTGTTCGTATGCGTTTTGGTCTCGATACTGGCAAAAGCCACACACTCGAAGAAGTTGGTCAGGAGTTTGCAGTGACACGTGAGCGAATTCGTCAAATTGAAGCGAAGGCATTGACTAAATTACGTAAACACAAAGACGCCAGAAAGCTATACGAGTACCTACAGGGCTAACACTGGGCTGGTGCTTTGCAGAAATGCACGTCGTTGGCGATTGCTTCGAGGCCGGTATGTAGTTCTTCGATGGTGCCGTCATTGATGACGAAATAGTCGGCGATAGCAATTGGTCCACCCTTGGCCATGTTTTCGATTTCTGCCCAATCGCGCGTATCGACTTCGTGCGGCTGCATCGGTCGTTCCGGGCGTTTTTGCATGCGCCGGTATCGCAGATGCTTAGGGGCAACAATGGCGATGACGGTAACTTGACCGGGAAATTCATGTCGGAGAAGTTTGTATTCACTCCAGGTATAGAGTCCATCTAGAACAATTTTCTTTTGACCAGCGTCAATCAGCCCGTAGATGTTTTTGATAACTTGCTTTAAAATAAAATCTTGACCCTCTTTGCGGCGCATTTCTTCGCGAAACTTTTGCTGACTCTCCCAGGTAATCTCAATGCCAGCTTCGCGCATCATCGCGTACATGATACCGCCAAAATAAATCTTGGGGATTCCCTGGGCAGTGAAATATTCAACCGCAGTGCTTTTGCCACTACCAGCCAAGCCAGTAGGGGCGATAATCTGGATGTTTTTATTTGCCATATACCCAGCATAGCAAACGCTTGACATGCAATCAAATTTGGCCTACATTGATAATGTAAGCGTTAATACAATACAAAAGGGGAAGTGTGTCGTATGTCGCCAAAGAGCCCAGAAGCAGTTGTTATCAAAACTGATGATGAAAAACTGGTCAATCCTCCAGGAGAGCCAGAGCGGGGTGAAGAGCGATTAGAAAATCTAAGACGACTAACTAATAAGCAGGCACAGTCACTAAGGACTATTCGAGAAGAGCGAGACCCTGCCTTCTTTTCATATTTTGCGTATGGCGTGAGATCTACGGATACTAGGTCAGCAGAAGACAACCCTATGCACGAGAGGCAGTATGATATATATTACGATATATGCTCTAAGCCAAGCGGGGAATGGGCCGTCTTTGGTTGTGCGGAGGACAGTCAGCAATTTGAGAGGCTGAAAGTAATAGAAGTGGTGGATGGTGGCGGAGGGAATTTTCGTGTATTTGTTGATAGGGGGAGTATCGTACGCCCAAACGGTAATAATAGAGAAGAGTTTCGTAAAGAGCCCTATCTTACGGACATGATAAGCATACAAACACGCCCAGGAGTGCCGGCTATGGCATGGTCTTTTTGTGATCGTCTCGATGGCTCTATGGAGGAGATGGGGCCACCAGCAGAGGTGGGGTCAGGGCTTGTGTTGCGACCACCCAGGGAGGTTGTGAGGAGGGCTGTTGGTGATGTCGCTCTACGTCACTCTGACGACATTGTTCTTGCAGCTGTAGCATAGCTTGTCAGTAGTTTTCCTGCTATAATTAACACTATGAAGCGATTGGCGGTTATTGACGGGAAATCGGTGTTCTACCGGGGTTATTATGCTATGCCAAATTTAGCGACCAAAGACGGCACGCCTACTGGCGGTGTCTATGGTTTTGTTACTCTCGCGATTGAGCTGATTAAAAAACTTGAGCCGGACTATGTGGCGGTAGCGTGGGATAAAAAGGGCACCAACATCCGTAAGCGTCGTGAGATCTATCCAGAATACAAAGCTGGGCGCAAGAAAGCACCAGATGATTTTTATGAGCAAATTCCGATTTTACACGAGTTGCTGGACGCCTTTGGCTGGCCGATGTATGAGCTTGATGACTACGAGGCCGATGATATCATGGCGACATTTGCGTGTGAGGCCGAGGAGAAGGGTATTGAAACCTGCCTGATTACTTCTGATCTAGACGCCTTGCAATCGATTTCCCCTTTGACGAAAGTGTTTGCGATGAAGAACGGTTTGGGTAATATACGCGAGTTTACGCCGGAGTCATTTGAACAGCAGTATGGCTTGCAAGTTTCACAATTTTTAGACCTTAAGTCGCTAATGGGTGATTCGAGCGATAATTTGCCGGGCGTTCCCGGTGTGGGGCGTAAGACGGCTGTGACGCTGTTGCAAAAATACGGTGACCTCGATAATATCTATAAAAATGTTGACGATATCGGTGGTTCGGTTGGTAAGAAGTTGGTGGCTGGTCGCAAGCAGGCGTATTTGACCAAAAAAGTTGCCGAGATTTGGACTGATGTGCCAATCAAGCTGGACTGGGACGTAGCTGATGTTAACGATTGTGACTTTGTGGCAGTGGCAGGTATTTTGCGACGACTAGAATTTCATTCACTAGCTCATAAATTACCAGCCAATATGCGTGATAGCAGTATAGCTCAGACTACGGTGACGCTAAAAGCGTCTAAACTGCTTGATTTGCCACAAGATATAGTATTTGACTCGGAGATTTGTTTATATGTTGATGAGGAGAATCCTGAGACGCTATATATAGCGTCTACACCAGATGTAGCGTACCGAGTCGATATAGCAAGCATACCTATGGTGGTATGGCGGGTGATTGAGCAGGCGGTAGTGGTAGCCGAGGATGTTAAGGGTTTGTATCATACTTTGAGTCGGGCGGACGTGCAAGTGCGATTTTCCGAGGTCTGGGACGTGCGTCAGGCGGCATTTTTACTTGATCCGTTGGCTCGTGACCGCAACTTATCGGTGCTATCGGGTGATTATTCGGATGATACTGGCCCAGAGCGACAAATAGCGCGGTTAATGCAAGCTTATCAGACTCAAAAAAAGGCACTAGCACGGGATGCTGAGTTGGAGCGAATTGCTAAAGAGTTTGATTTTCCAGTGGTTTGGTCACTGTTTCAAATTGAACGACGGGGTATGGTGCTCGATACCAAAATACTGAAGAAAATGTCTATGGAATTAGGGGCGGAGCTAGCATCAATTGAGTCAGAAATGTACGCAGCAACCGGACATGAATTTAACGCAGCCAGCTCGACGCAACTTTCGGAACTATTGTTTGTTAAATTGGAGCTACCAACAGCTGGTATTAAAAAAGGTAAAACCAGGTATTCAACAGGGCAGAAGGAGTTGGATAAATTACGCGGGCAACATCCAGTTATTGAGCTGATTGAGCGGCATCGAGAGTTATCGAAACTGATGAGCACTTACGTTGAGGCTCTGCCGCGACTAACCGACGACAATAGTCGATTGCACACGACATTTAACCAAGACGTGGCTAGTACGGGGCGGCTGAGCAGTACCAACCCGAATCTTCAGAATATCCCAGTGCGCACCGAACTGGGACGTAGAATCCGTCAAGCTTTTGTGCCGTCAAAAGGCAAGGTGTTTGTTAATGCTGACTATTCGCAGTTTGAACTGCGTTTGGCGGCGGTTCTGGCGGGAGATAGTGATTTGATCGAGGATTTTAATAGCGATATTGACATCCACACTAAAACGGCAGCTGAGGTCTATGGCGTGGCAATGGAAGACGTTACCATAGCTCAGCGACGAGCGGCTAAGGTTATTAATTTTGGTGTATTGTATGGCATGAGTCCACATGGGCTAGCGGTGGCGGCCAAAATGAGCTTAGCGGAAGCAAAACAGTTCATCGACCACTACTTTGCTGTCCGGGGGGCAATTCGCACTTATCTTGATAAGACTTTAGTGCAGGCGCGCGAACAGGGCTATGTGTCGACATATTTTGGGCGCAAGCGACCAACGCCCGATGTAAAATCGAGTAATTATTTAGTTCGTTCTGCAGCTGAGCGAGCGGCGATGAACATGCCAATTCAGGGAACTGAAGCTGATTTGATGAAGCTAGCGATGATCCGTCTAGAGGACAAGCTAGAGGGTTTGGGCGAGCAGGTTTTGCAGGTGCATGACTCGATTCTGGTTGAGTGTTCACCCGATAAAGCTGAAGAAGTTAGTGTGCTACTAAAGCGTGAAATGGAATCTATCGCACCAGAGTTGCCAATTCGCCTAAAAGTCGATGTCAGTACGGGGAAAAACTGGGGAGAGGTGTAGTGCTGACTATCACCGCAGGCAATAAGTAGATGAAATACATGAGAAGAAGTATACACCGATAGATGGAGAGACGATCATGCTAGTAGATATATCTGATGTTGAGAGCGTTACTAAATTTGTCGATATAGACAGGGCAGAGGAGGTGATTTGCCACCATCTAGGTATGAAGCAATTTTGGCGCGAGAAAATTGGTGAACAGAGCGAGGGGCTTTCAGGAGAGAACACTATTAGAGGGAGTAAATAATGGAAGAGGGTGAGATTAGGGCAGTAATCTTTGATTGTTTTGGTGTTCTAGTGACCGATACACTCGTAGCATTTCGTAATAAATATTTTAATGACCAGCCAGAACTTGACCGTGAGATTAATGATATGACGCGGGCGGTGGATTTGGGGTATTTGTCGAAGCGGGAGTTTCACCAGAGAATCGGTGAGATGAATGGAATGGATTCGAGTGAGATTTTTCATATCCTGGAGGGCGGTAGTTCACTAGACGAATCGATGCTAAATTTGGTGCGAAAGCTCAAAGGGAATTATCGAATTGGTATGTTGTCAAATATTTCACCGCGTCGGCTAGATGATTTTTTCTCTGCTGAGAATAAAGAATTGTTCGACGCCTTGACGTTGAGCTATGATATCGGATTTGCTAAACCAGACGAGCAGGCATATAGGGTAGCGCTTGCACAACTTGATGTTTTGGCTGAAGAAGTAGTATTTATCGATGATCAGTTGAGAAATATTGAGACTGCACAAAATATTGGCATGCACGCAGTGCACTTTACGGGGCAGGCGAGCTTACGGCATGAGTTAGAGAAATATGCTATACGTCTTTGAATTTTAACTTTATTTAACCCTGTTGGTATCATTATCTAGTGCATTCTGCTTGATATCAACCTCGGGGTAGAATAAGAGTCTACAAGATACTTATGCTCACAAACAGGGCTTTGTAGTCGTTGAGTTGCCTATCGAGCCTGGCTCTACAGTAGCAATGAGTGGCAGAGTTGGGTTAATTAGCAAAATATAGTATAATAACCTCATGAAATACTCAAAAAACTCAATGTCTAGGTTTGTGCCAATTTTGTTGGTGGTTGTGATTACGGTGATAGCGGTAGGAGCGGTGATTGCTATTGGACGGGCGTTTATCGGTGGCGATAGCGATAGTACGACTAGTCAATCATCGCTAGACGAGGCTAGGGCCGCTTTGCTTTCAAGCGATGTTACTCGCTCGGTGCGTTTAACGGTTCGAGGTCGGATCGTAGCGGATGAGAACTTTCGATCGTATCAGATTACAATTTCTCCAAGTTCGCGAATCATGACGACCTATGAGGGTTATATTGCGACTGCCATAGATTCGAAAAAGCTTGATAATAATTTTCCGGCGTATGAGGAACTGATCTTTGCGTTAGATAAGCGGAAAATGATGGATGGTCGAGTGTTGAGTGAGGAGCAAAATGACCTGCGTGGGGTTTGTGCGACTGGTCGACTCTATGAATTTGAGACGCTGGTCAATGGCGAAACGCTTAAAAAACTATGGACATCGGATTGTGATGGAGCAAAGGGTTCGGCGTTAGCGAATGTGTCAGAGATTATGGACATGTTCCTCCAGCAAATCCCTGAGGGGCAGGCGATGGCACGCGGTATCGGGCTTGAACAACAAAATACTATATTTAGTTTGTAGGTGATATGCCTGAGCTTCCAGAGGTTGAAACAGTTCGTCAAGGTCTTTCGCGACTATTGGTCGGTAAAACGGTGCAAGGTGTTAAGTTATATAATTCACCGCGGAGCTTTCCAAATGCACCCGAGCAGGTTGAGCAATTTTTGTATGGCGCGTCGGTGACGGTAGTGCGACGGCGAGCAAAATTATTAATGATTGATCTTGATAGTGACTATACTTTGGCGATACATTTAAAGATGACTGGTCAACTGGTGTTTGTGGGTAGTACTTCATCTGCTCCAGCCCTCGCCGCACGTTCTTCTCAGGGTGCACTTTCCTCTTCTAGTGCTACTGACACTAGAATCGAGCGTTCGGCTGAAATCTCCCTAGGGTCGATTTCACAGCCCCCTCAAGGAAGTGTGGCTCGGGCTAGGTCTTCAGAGGATTTTGCTGGTGGACATCCAAACGATAGTTTAATTGGTAGGTTGCCGGATCGTTCGACGCGAGTGGAGATTGATTTTATCGATGATTCAAGATTGTTTTTCAATGATCAGCGAAAGTTTGGCTGGATGCAGTTGATGCCGACGCTAGAGGTGGAACAATTACCGTTTGTGCAAAAACTCGGGCCAGAGCCGCTAGATCCTCAAACTACGGCTAATGAATTTATTGCGCGCATACGCCGTCATCAAAACATGATGATTAAGCCGGCTTTTTTGGATCAGTCGGTGATTGCTGGTGTCGGGAATATTTATGCCGACGAGTCGCTGTGGGCGGCGAAAATCCATCCAGCTACGCGAGTTCGTAATGTGTCAGATAGGCAATTGGACAAATTATTTATTGAGCTAAAGAAAATTTTACAAATTGCTTTAGACAGTGGCGGTTCAACTGATAAGAATTACATTGATGCTGAAGGGCGGCGAGGAAGTTACTTGAAATTTGCTAGAGTTTTTCGGCGCGAGGGGCAACCTTGTCATCGTCATCCCGATCAGGAGATAATTAAAATTCGCATTGCAGGTCGAGGTACACACATCTGTTCGGTGTGCCAGGTGGTGGTAGAGCAATGATACGGCTACTTTTTGGCGAAAACGATTTTTTGAAACGAGAGAGACTGACAGAAATCCTCGACGGTGCCCAGGTGGAGCGATATGACGGTGCGCAGTTGAGCGCTGGGCAATTGCAAGACATATTACTAGCACAGACATTGTTTGACACTGAGGGTGCGACGGTTATCGATGATTTGAGCTTAAGTAGTGATGCTTGGACGGCTTTACCGAGCTTAGTGATACCTGACGACAAGATAATTATTCTCAATGAGAATAAACTAGATAAGCGAACTAAAGTTTATAAATTTTTGCAAAAACAAGCGACCATCGAAGAATTTGTTTTACTCAAGGATTATGAAGCGACCAAGATTATTTCGTGGTGCGTTGAGCGAGCAAAAAAAGTCCATGGCTTTAGTCTAGATGCGCAGGTCGCTACAAAATTAGTCGAACGACTAGGCGTTGATATGGGGCGGCTGGACATGGTGCTTGGTCAGTTGGCGTTGAGCGATGACCGGAGCCAGGAGTTTTTGGACGCTTTGGTGCCACTACCCAAAACAGAAAGTGTGTTTGAATTGTTTGCGGCGGCGGTAAATGGCGAACGAGAAGAAGTCAGCCGAATCATCGCTTATTTGGAAGCAGGCAGTGGCGACGATGGGGCATATCAGACCATGGGGTTGTTAGTCTCGCAGTTGTTGCAGTTAAATGCCTTGGTGCTATCGGGTGGTAATAGCGGTGCGGTTATCAGTGATTTTGGAGTTAATCATTACGCATTGCGCCAGCTAGTGCCACTTGCTAAAAAGGTTCACAAGAAGCAACTGCAGCAGATGAATTGCACTCTCGGTCAGGCTGATATTCAGATGAAAACAACCAGCGTAGCACCGTGGTTGCTAGTCGAGGTAGCTCTAATGGGCTTGAACCCCAGATCTTAATTATTTCTTAGCTGGAGTTTTCTTAGTGACTGGTTTTTTAGCCGCAGGTGCCTTGGCGGTCGCAGGTTTTTTGGCAGCCGTTGTTTTGGCAGCCGGCTTCTTTGCCGTGGTCGTTGTAGTCTTTTTAGCCACAGGTGCCTTGGTGGCGGTAGTAGTTGCGGGCTTAGCGGTCGCCTTTGTCGGCGTTTTCTTTGCTGTCTGTAGCTTAACGCCAGCGTCCTTGGCTATCTTGCTGAGGGCGCTTTTACGACGGGCAGCGGTGTTTTTGTTCAGCACATTTTTCTTGACTGCAGTGTCAATCTCACTCTGGGCAGCTGCGAGCGTCTTGGCAGTTGGCTTGGCCTGAAACGCCTTAATAGCCGACTTAACGTCTTTTTTAGTCTCAACGTTTCGCTCACGACGGATGGTCGCTTGCTTGGCGCGCTTGATAGCTGATTTGATGATTGGCATTGATTCTCCTTTACCACGTCTATTTTTTATTCACTATTCAACATGGAATTATACAGGGAAAGAGGCAAAAAGTAAATAGCTTGGCAAAAAACTATTGACACGAGATAGGCGCTTATGGTATATTGAAAACGTACATTATAGTAAAAACAAACAAATAGGACCTAAAAATCATGGCAACCCCTGGTTCAACCAAGAAGCAAATTGTCGATAGTATAAAAGATGTTACTAATATTTTAGTGACAGTTAGCAAAAATCCGTCGGTAGATGAGTTGTCGGCGGCTCTTGGTTTGACTATTTTTCTCAATAAGCTCGGCAAACACGCTACTGCGGTGGCGAGTGGGGAGATGCCCGATGCTATTTCGTTTTTGGAGCCCAATAAGACATTTGAAGATTCGGCAGATAGTTTACGCGACTTTATTATTGCTTTAGATAAAGAAAAAGCTGATCATTTGCGCTATAAGCTTGAGGGCGAGGTGGTGAAAATTTTCATTACACCGTATCGAACAACGATTTCCAGTGATGACCTTGAGTTTTCGCAGGGTGATTATAATGTTGAAATGGTGATTGGCCTAAATGTCGTCAATAGTGATGATATGGATTCGGCGCTATCGTCACACGGTAGGATTTTGCACGATGCGACAGTGGCGACGATTACTTCTGGTAATACGACAAGTAGCTTGGGGTCAATTGATTGGCACAGCAAAGAGGCGAGTGGCGTTAGTGAGATGGTCGCTGACATGGTAGAGTCGCTCAAGACACCAAAAGTTACACTTGATGAGCAAATATCTACAGCGCTACTGACTGGTATTGTGGCGTCGACGGAACGATTTAGCAATGAGCTGACCTCTTCACGGGTAATGACTGTGTCGGCTGGATTGATGGCATCTGGGGCAAATCAGCAACTAATCGTTGCTCAACTGGAGGAGGTTGAAGGAATTGAGAGAGTGGACAATACGTCACAGAAACCAGATGGATCAATTGCCTTAGAGGCGGATGTCTCGACTAAAGTAACATCATCAGAGCCAAAACCGCTAGAATCCAAAAAAAGTCCTAACGATGACGGTATGATGGTGATTGATCATAGTATAGATAATGTTGATGAAGTAGCGCGCAAAGTAGCTGAGGAGTCACAAAAGCGTGCGACTCGTGAGGCTGAGGATCGCCTAGACTCTGTTATTGAGAGCAAGTCGGGAATGTTAAAGCATCATGACAATGGTGCGCCTGCGGTGGATGTGATCGATGACCTTCGTCGTGAGGTTAGGAGCAAAGAGAAGACATCGGAGTTGCCGCTAATCGGCGGAACTCTGAACGCTACAACCGAACAGGCAGAGGCAGATAAGCGACGTGAGTTAGAGCGTGATCAAAATCAGACTATCTTGAAGCACGGTAAACCAGTCGGCGGTTCGGTGCCGTCATTTGTTTCTTCACCGCTCAATGCCGCGATGGCGCCAAGTGACGAGGCGCCAGTAGTCGATATCTTCTCGAATGCTCCCAAACTTCCTCCAGTAGTCGCTTCAGCATCGCCATCTAGTCAGGGTGATTTGTTGAATGCAGCACTAGATGCAGCGCAACCGGTTGATTCAGCCCCGGAGCCGGTACTTGAACCGGCAGAGCCGGCACAACTCAGTGAATCAGTAATGAGTGGTATGCCGACTTTAGCGGAAATTGAAGCGCGTAGTGGGTCAGTCCGTAGCGATGCGTCTCTGCCGCCATTACCACCAATGCCAGATTTTAATAGCTTACCGCCATTACCGCCAGCACCAACCGGTGTTCAGCTAGATAATGCCCCAGAACTACCGCCAGCTCCGTCCGTAAACACCTCGGCTAACGGGTTCAACCCTTCTCAATTCCAGATTCCTGGGCAATAATTCATGGATGACATTTTGTTAGTCGACAAACCAACTGGCATGACTAGTTTTGGTGTCGTGGCGCGAGTCAGGCGGGTGCTTTCACAGGTCGCGGGTAAGAAAATAAAAGTTGGTCATACTGGCACACTTGATCCATTTGCTACTGGCTTGATGATACTTCTTGTAGGTAAGGGTACGAAGCGTTCTGGAGAATTCTTGAAGCTCGATAAAGTGTATGAAGCAACGATTTACCTAGGGCAGACAAGTACAACAGGTGACCTTGAGGGCGAAAAGGCTGAAGTCTCAGATCGGGTCCCAGCTATGGAGGAGGTGAGTGCCGTACTTT
>CAZKHR010000015.1:0-10598 GCA_964552745.1 uncultured Candidatus Saccharibacteria bacterium
CAAAGAAAAAGAGCGCTGGATGCGCTCAAATTTCCCGAAAAGTTCGTTCTTGGTGCGGATGAAAGGACTTGAACCTTCACGCCGTGAGGCACATGCTCCTAAGGCATGCGTGTCTACCAATTCCACCACATCCGCATAATAAATAGGTTAGTTTTAAAGTATTAGTTTACCGTCATTACGGACTTTTCTTACTGTAGGAGGTGGAATAGGTAGACGTGGTGTCTACTCATGATTCGCGTTACCCACGCAGTCACCACATCCGCGTATCGTATAATTTATTTTAAAGTATTAGTTTACCGTCATTACGGACTTTTCTTACTGTAGGAGGTGGAATAGGTAGACGTGGTGTCTACTCATGATTCGCGTTACCCACGCAGTCACCACATCCGCGTATCGTATAATTTATTTTAAAGTATTAATCGCCAGAACATTTACTGGGCACTGATTTATTATACACTATCTTGAGTTTAGACAAAAGACCTGGATTTAACAACCATGTGTATTAATTATATCATACTTTCATGCAAAAAGCAATAGCGTAATTATCGCTATTGCTACACTACGCCCCTACTCCAGGCGTTTAGCTGCGAAACTAGCTCTTTTGCGGAAATTTCTTGCTTAATACCGGGGTTAAGAATGCTATGCGGGTCGAATATGCTCTTAATCTGAGAGTACAGTTTTGCCTCCTCTTCGCTAACTAGCTTCTGATTAACCATAGTCTTGATCCGTCCATCCCCACCCTGACCCGACAGAGAGCCGCCAAATTTATTAATTAGCGTGGCGATTTCTGACAAAATTTTGACTAACTTCTGGCGATCGCTGACCTTTTTCATATCAAATAGTGGTAGAAAATCAACAAAACCGCTTCGAATATCTGCCCAAATTGGCAAAGCTATACCATACTCAGCCTCAATTTTCTTGATTTCCGTCAGAAAAGTGTCGAGCTGGACTGTTGATAGCCAAATACCGCTAAACAACCCTGGAACAACCTCGCCTGGAGTAGCCGGAGACGACGCCGTACCACGCAAGCCAAATAGCTCTGCCATCTCGGGCACCGAATACACCACCTCGGTCAGCTTGACAGGTCCAGTGGTCTTTTTTAACTCCCGAGCTAATTTTTTGGCGGCACGCTCTCTGGCCTTTGCCCCATAGTCGTCAAAAATCGCCACCATGAGCGCTCCCTTATAGCATTCACTTGGAGCATAACTACGCTTTTTGCCCTGTCGACCTGCATGCGCCAAGATTCGCCCATCAATCAACTGCACCTCTATGGCCTTCTGAGTTACTGCCGTGTCTGCCGCCTCACGAGCCTCGGCTATGGTCTTGTATGCCCCGATAACTACTGAAAATTCGTGCCGAGCAAATTGCGCCTTCAAAATAACCTCACTAATGATGCCGAGCGACCCTTGCGAGCCAACAAATAGCGGCGTCAGATCAAAAGAGCCGTCCCTACGCTTAACATCAACAATATTACTAAACCCAGCGCTATCGTAACCAGAACGAGCAGCGATAGCCTTGATGAGCTCGGTATTGTCAGTAATCAAGTTATCAATTTGGCGATAAATCTCGCCCTCAAGCGTCTGCAGACCTTTTTTGGCACTAAGATCGCGCTTAGATAATCGACCAGTCTGAAAAACCTCTCCGCTAGCTAGGACCACTTCGAGCTGCTGAACTGCACTGCCAACCGTACCATAACGACCATGCAAGAACCCAACTGCGCCAGAGGCAATTGCTCCACCGATCGTGCCTCTCATGCCGTCGTGTGATGTATTTGGAAGCGTCAAACCACGATGGGTAGACAATGCCATGACCACTCCGAGATATGGTGCACCAGCCTGTGCGTGAATCAGTCTCTGCTTAATATCGACACCAACTATGCGATTCATGTACTTTTGTTCCGAAACAATAACCCCAGAGCCAATTGCCGCCCCTGTCCCATTGGTGCCGGCGCCACGAGGGGTAATCGCCAATACATGACCTTTTTCCGCTAACTGCCAACAAAAACGAGCGATTTTTCGCACATCACTAGTATTAGCAACATGAGCGACCATCTCTGGCCGTTCCAATAACACTCCGCCATCTACCGCTACCGCGCTAAGCTCTGCGCCCTCAGTTATAACCTCACCTATCAGGTGTTCATTCAGATACGTTGCAATCTTATTCATTATACCCCTCTCTGCATAGTTATATTCATTTTATCATAAGCGTGAAGTTAGTGGTAGGATTTTTCAAGAATAGCGACAAATATTAGGAGTAAAGGAAGTTAGCTGCTCAACCTGGCCGACATCCACATAACTCTCCTTTGTGCACCTATCTTATAGATAAAACATAGGTGAGGGCAAAATGCTTTTCGATAATTTTCTATAGCTACTTACTTCTGAAAAATAAAAAGGTGCTCGTGCATTATAAGTAGAAAATTACTCTCTTGCGATTTTTTGACCCAAAATCCAGTTGCCTTACAATTGAACTGTCGCTTGATTATATCCTCCTTGAGCTGGAAACCAGCTTTCATAAATCGATCCATTACTTTATATGCCATCGGCTGATACATTTTGTTACGGCGAGTGTCGCCGATAAGAATCGCACAGTATTTACCTTTTTTCAGAACACGGTACAGCTCTTTTGCGACCTTTTCCATTTCGTCGGCAAATTTGTCGATGTCGTGAATATTAGACAAGTCACCGTCAAGTTTACCCTCGCTGTACTTGATAATGTCGGCGTACGGTGGGTGTGTCAGACCAGCTAACATACCGCACCAAACAAGCCGAGTTAATGAGTGAAAAGAAGTCGCTAGAGGAACAAATCGCTAAACTGACGCTTGCCGCGAATAGTTGGGTTGAACCTATGCGCCAATGGCTCAAACAGGCAGTTTTACTCCGTAAAACTGCGAAAAGTGGAAACTTTGCGGATATTAAGCAGGCATTTCTTGAAATGGACGGATTGAACCTGTTTTTCTCAAAAAAAGAAGCGCGGCTCCTGCCGCGCCCTGAAGCCCATTCCCCCAAGAAAACATATGGGTTTTGCTCCGCAAAACCCTAGAAAAAACAGGCGCAACGCGCCTGAAATCTCTGGAAAGTCCATTTTTGGTGCCGACAAGAGGACTTGAACCTCCACGTTCCTGCGAACACTAGCACCTGAAGCTAGCGCGTCTACCAATTCCGCCACGTCGGCATACATAATAACAATAGAAAAATCTATTTATCTTTATTGTATCAAAATATTATTGAAACTAGTATATTTCACCACTCGATGTGCGATAATTAATAACGTGAAGCTTTTATCTGACCAAATCGACGAACGAGAATTAGAGATTATTCTACGCGAACTTGAAAAAACCCTACCCATTCCGGGTGATGTTGTCGAATTTGGTTGCTATGTCGGGACGACGAGCGTACCGTTGGCGAAACGACTGCAGAGAACCGGCAAACGGTTGTTTGTTTACGACTCATTTGAAGGATTGCCAGAAAAAACTCTTGAAGACGAAAGTCCAGTCGGGCTACAGTTTAAGGCCGGAGAGCTACTAGCGACAAAAGCCCAGCTGGTGCGAAACTTTAAACAGGCAGGTTTAGCGATACCAGTGATTACTAAAAGTTGGTTCTCAGAAGTACCGGATTCCAGATTGCCAGCGCAAATTTGTTTTGCCTATTTGGATGGAGACTACTATGATTCGATTTTAAACTCGCTAAAGCTAATCTGGGATAAACTATCGCCCGGTGCGATAGTGCTAGTTGATGATTATACCAACGAAGCCTTGCCCGGAGTAACCAGGGCGATTGATAAATGGCTCCTCTATCATCCAGCAAAGATACGAATTGAGCATTCACTAGCAATCATGCATCCATCCTGACTACACAAGCCCATGTGGTATACTAAATCAGGAAATCGCATTGGAGCAAATTTACAAGCATGTATTGACTTATTTTGTAAATCATGATACAATGAAAAGAGGACCCTGTGTAATTCAGGTATGTTATTATGAAGAATCCAGAAAATATTCGCAACATCGCAATCATCGCCCATGTTGACCACGGTAAAACTACCATGGTCGATGGACTGCTTAAGCAGTCCAATACTTTTCGTGATAACCAGGCCGAAATGGCCCAGGAACTGATCATGGACTCGGGCGATCAAGAACACGAGCGTGGCATCACTATCACCGCTAAGCAAACATCGGTCTACTATAATGATTGTAAGATTAACATTATTGACACTCCGGGACATGCTGATTTTTCAGGTGAAGTAGAGCGAACACTCCAAATGGCCGACGGCGTCCTACTGATCGTTGATGCTCAAGAAGGACCAATGCCACAGACAAAATTCGTACTATCAAAGGCACTAGAGCTTGGCCTCAAGCCAGTCGTCGTCATCAATAAAATTGACAAATCAGCTAGACGAATCGATGAGGTTGAAGATGAGTTAAGTGATTTGTTCTTGGAGCTAGCAACCGATGACAGTCAGCTACAATACTCGATTTATTATGCAATTGGTCGCGAAGGTAAGGCTTGGAGTAGTTTGCCAGATAACACGTCGGCCGATGCCGATCTGACACCAATCTTTAACGCTATAATTAATGAAATTCCCGCACCAGCCGTCTCGACCGAGGGCGGATTCCAGATGCTCGTTACTAGCCTGCAGTACGATAATTTTCAAGGAAAATACACGATTGGTCGCATAAGTCGTGGTGTAGCTAGGCGCTCTCAAGCAGTTAGCTTACTCAAAAATGGCGAAGTTGCCAGTTCGACGCGCATTGAAAAAGTATTTGGCTATCGCGGCCTGAATCACGAGGAAATAACCGAAGCGTTTGCTGGTGATATCGTGGCGCTAGTCGGTGTTCAAGATGCGCATATCGGCGATACGATAGCCGACAAGGACGCGCCTGAGGCACTACCGACGATTGCTATCGAGGCACCGACCCTGAGTATGTATCTCGGACCAAATACTAGCCCAATGAAAGGTAAAGAGGGAGAATTTACCACCTCTCGACAGATTGGTGACCGCCTCAAGCGCGAATTGGAAACAAATGTAGCACTACGCGTTGAAGAAAATGGTATTGGTTTCACTATTTCGGGACGTGGCGAACTACACCTAAGCGTATTGATTGAAACAATGCGCCGAGAAGGATTTGAATTTGAAGTGGGACGACCACAGGTCGTAACGATTATCCAAGGTGGCGCAGAAAAAGAACCGGTCGAAGAGTTGCTAATTGAAGTCGGTGCTGAATTTGTCGGCGTCGTTAGCCAAGAACTAGGTGCGCGTCGAGCCGAGATGCACAGTCAAGAAATTACCTCAACTGGCGCAACGCGCTTGATTTATATCTTGCCAACACGCGGCCTAATCGGCCTTCGAAACATCTTATTAACCGCAACCAAGGGAACAGTCATCATGAACAGCCTGCCCCATGGCTACCAACCACTTGGTGGTAAGATGCCAGAGACCAGAGGTGGCGTATTGATTGCATTTGAGGCCGGAACAACCACCCCTTATGCTCTACAGGCGGCCGAAGCTCGCGGCGAATTAATAGTAGGCGCCGGCACGACTGTCTACGCCGGTATGATTATCGGTATCAATCGCCGACAAGAAGACATGGAAATTAACGTCTGCAAAGCTAAACACCTTACCAATATGCGCTCAAGCTCAAGTGATGGAGTGGTACAGTTGACCCCACACACCCAATTAAGCCTCGAGCAGTGCATTGACTTTATTGAGGATGATGAGCTACTCGAAGTGACGCCAAAAAACTTGCGTCTTCGCAAACGCCACCTCGATGCAAATGAGCGAAAACGCGCCGCAAAATCATAACTTAAGTGCTATACTATAGCTATGGCAATACGACACAAAAATACTCCTTCGCGTGCAATAAAATCAGCTTTAGTTAAAGCGGCTGGATTTTTTACACCCATCCAGCCGAGTCCGGATCAAACATTTGGGCAGATGTTTATTGACGTTCAAGAGCAACGTATCTATGAGGATGGCAAAACTTTTGTCGATGTCGTACCACGTCGAAAAATTAAGCAAATCCAGCAAGAATATCACCTAGACAAGCAAAATCCAGAATTTAACTTGCAAGAATTCATTCAACGTAATTTTTACGGAGTTGAGGACATCAAGGGCGACTACGTTTCAGATCCATCCAGAACGATGCGTGAACATATCCGGGCACTATGGCCATCACTAGAGCGCAACAACCTTAGGCAGCGTGGCTCTCTAATGCCCCTGCCCCATTCATACATCGTACCTGGTGGCCGTTTCAATGAGCAATTTTACTGGGATAGCTACTTCATCATGCTAGGCCTGGCAGCTGATGGTCACTGGAGGTCAATCGAAGGTATGATGAAAAACTATGCCTACATGATTCGTAAATTTAACTTTATTCCGACAGCAAATCGCACCTACTTCCTTAGTCGCTCACAGCCACCGTTTTTTTCACACATGGTTGAGCTTTTAGAAAAGCGTCGAGGCAAATTAACTCTAATTGAGTACTTGCCGTACTTATTGCAGGAACACAACTTTTGGATGAAAGGAAAAGATCAGCTGCTCCGCGGAAAGACCGATGAATATCGGCGCGCAGTATGCATGCCCAATGGTGCTTTACTAAACCGTTACTATGATAATTCCGCTGCCCCTCGACCCGAATCACACCGTGAAGACATAATAACTGCCGAACTTAAGTCCAAGCCAGAACAGATTTATCTACATCTTCGCGCCGCTGCAGAAAGTGGCTGGGACTTTAGCTCACGCTGGTTTGATGACCCGTCAGACATGAGAACTATTCAAACAACCGATATCATACCAGTTGACCTCAACTGCTTGCTTTATCACCTGGAGATAACCATTGCCAGGGGCTATCGTATGCTCAAAAATAATTCGACTCGCCGTCGATTTGAATTATATGCTGAACGCAGAGCACGTGCACTACAAGAATATTGCTGGGACGACGAGAAGCAGTTCTTTGTTGATTATCATATCAGAAAGGATAAGCCAACCGGAGTGCTATCACTAGCTGCGGTTTTTCCACTCTTTGTAAATATAGCCACCAGAAAACAAGCCAAGTCTGTTGCTGACCGTCTTGAAAAAGACTTCCTTAAACACGGTGGACTTACGACAACTCTTTATAAAAATGGCCAACAATGGGATACCCCTAACGGCTGGGCACCTCTACAGTGGGTTGCAATAAAAGGCCTGCGCAACTATGGCCACAATGAGCTAGCAGACGAGATCAAACAACGTTGGCTTAAGGTAAACGAAAGGGTTTATCGATCAAAAACTAAAATGATCGAAAAATACGATGTTATCGGCGATTCAGGCATTGGTGGTGGTGGCGAATACCCTCTTCAAGACGGCTTCGGCTGGACAAACGGCGTAGCCGCTGCCTTAATTGACGAATAGAATAGAAAGCTTTTACGCCTCCATCCGGTCTATTTGATTAAAGTCTCCTCGACTCGCTTTGAGACGAAGAAATAAAGAATAACCAACCCTTGAATAACTAAACCAATTAAGATCCCCGACAGTAGCAGAGGCACGGTTGTTGCACCAGTGTCAGACAGAAACGCGACGATTGTATTAACCAGAGAGTACAATGCGCCGAGTGCAAGCGTACCGACTGCCAGCCATTTACCAAGTTGCTTCTCCATAGCGATAAACACAGTTGATGCGATTGATAGGATGGCTAGAAACGGCATGAAAACTAAACCAATAACATTGGACGCACTGCCCAAATCCGACAAAGCATCAAAGAACGAGCCGATATAACCAACGCCCGCAAACGCAAATGCTACCGCAAAAAACAATAACCAACCCTTAACGCCCTTTAGGGACGGGGCTGCTACAACATACTGCACCGGTGCGGCCTGAGGTTGGGCAAAATACTGCTGAGCCACTTCGGTTTGCTGTTGCTCTGGCGTAAGAGGTGCTGGCGCAACTGGTTGCTGAGGTTCCGGGGCAGGGATTGGCGACGCTGACTGCTCAGGTATAATCTGCTCTGGAGTAGGCTGCTCGGGCATTGATTGTTCAGGATTTTCGTTCATTCTAGATTGTCTCCTCCTACTTGAGTAAAGTTATTATGTTAATAAGTGTAGTGTATTGTGCTTATTTTTGCAATTCATCAGGTAAAAAGCCATTCTTAGGCTTGAAGTTAGCCTGCCATTCGTAGCCCTCGTTGTACCCTAGATCTTTCATTAGTTTTGTCGGTGCATTGCGAATATGCAGTGGCACCTGGGCGTCAGGAAACTGTTTGGCAAGCGATTTCGCCTCGTTCATCAGGTCGATAATCTCACGAGACTTTTTACTTCTCGCCAGTGCCGTAGCACAGTGATAGAGACTATAGTTACTTTCTGGCATACCGATCCGCTCCACCGCCTGAAATGTCGCTACCGCCAGGCTAAGTGCACCATTGCCGGCCAGACCAATATCTTCGGAAGCAAATATCACCATCCGCCGAGCGATAAACTTCGGATCTTCGCCAGCATCAATCATTCGACTCAAATAGTATAGCGTCGCCGTCACATCTGAACCACGCATGCTCTTAATAAACGCCGAAACAACATTATAATGCATATCGCCTCGCTTGTCATAGCCAGGAACTTTTTTCTGAGCGGCAGCTTTAACTATTTCTGGTGTAATTTTTTCATGAAAACTTAGCGCCAATTCAAGATTTCCGAGCGCTACGCGAGCATCGCCACCGGAAAGCTCAGCCAGGTAGTCAAGTGCTTTTGGGGTAATGTTTTTAGTTTGCTTAAGTAACTTTAGTGCACGCTTCAATATCTTGATGATTTCATCCTTAGTCAAGGGCTCTAACACTAACACCCTTGTTCGACTAAGTAGTGGCGTAATGACTTCAAAACTCGGATTTTCTGTTGTCGCGCCAATCAAAGTAATCAACCCCGACTCAACATGCGGCAGAAACGCATCTTGTTGAGCCTTATTGAATCGGTGGATCTCATCAACAAACAGCACCGTCCGTAGTCGTAAATTCCAGTTTTGGCGAGCCTGCTCAATAACCTTTTCGACGTCCTTCTTGCCACTAGTTACCGCCGATAATTCGACAAACTCCGCTTTGACCTCCCTGGCAATAATTCGCGCCAAAGTCGTCTTACCAGTTCCTGGAGGACCCCACAATATCAAACTGACCGGCTCTTTTTGCTTAACAATTCGTCGCAAAATCTCCGCATCACCTAATAAGTGAACTTGTCCAACCACCTCATCTAAAGTTTGTGGTCGCATCCTCTCCGCCAAAGGCTCTCGGTTATTCTCCATACTTCTATCATACATGGTATACTGGAAGTACACAAAGGAGGTTATATGGGGACATTTTTATTAGTCGTAGTCATCAGTGTCGCGCTCTTTATTATCGCGGGCATCAAAGTAGTTAATCAATATGAACGCGGGGTTATCTTGACACTAGGACGCTTTACTGGCGTACGAGAGCCCGGTTTGAGGATTGTTATCCCGATTTTTCAAAGAATTATTTTGGTTGATATACGCTCAACGCCGATTGACGTACCTAAGCAAGAGATTATTACCAAAGATAACGTCACCGCCGGCGTTGATGCCATTGTTTACTTCCGAGTTATCGATCCGGCTAAGGCTGTCCTCGAAACCACCAACTACGTCTATGCTACTAGTCAATTTGCTCAGGCAGCCTTGCGTGACGTGACTGGCAACTTTGAGCTTGATGATCTATTATCGAAGCGCGAGGAAATCTCTCAACAAATTAAAGAAATTGTTGATAAACAAACTGATCAGTGGGGTATCGATGTCGAAGCAGTCAAAATTCAAAATATCGAGCTACCGACCGATATGAAACGCGCCATGGCCAAACAAGCCGAGGCTGAACGCGAACGTCGCAGTAATATTATCAACGCCGAAGGTGAGCGAGCCGCCGCCGAAACCCTAGCCGAAGCTGCCCGAATAATCTCTGGCACACCAGGAGCGATTAACCTGCGAACACTCAACACTGTCGAGCGAATCAGCACTGAGCCAAGTCAGAAAACCACCATCCTCTTCCCGATTGAGCTACTTGAAGCCGTCAAGACCATTGGTGATAATATGAAAAAATAATTATTTTAAAATAGCAAACACTCCTCGATAGTATGAGGGGTGTTTTAGATTTCGCTCCTTAACGACGAACCGCTTTAAGAATCCAAAGAAGGATTACCGAACCAAGTAAGGCTACCAGGAAGCTCCAGACAGTAAAACCAGTTAGCCCCTGCCCACCCAGCAAGTTCATGACGAAACCACCGATAAATGCACCGATGATACCGACGATGATATTTGCCAGTACGCCCTGTTCCTTATCTGTTCCCATGAACTTTGACGCGATCCACCCAGCCAGACCACCAATGATGATCCAACCTAGAATACTCATTCCTTCCATCTCGCACCTCCTTTGGTTAATTGTGCCTATAGTATACTCTAGTGTTTTTCAACTTGCAAATAATCGCTGTTGCAAAATTGGCTTACTTGACTTATTAGCATAAGTATGATACCATAAAGGGATATGGTCTTGCACAACAGACCATCTTTCGCTATTGTAGTACATAGATTCGCGGGTATCGTATAACGGCTATTATGCTACCTTCCCAAGGTAGAAACGAGAGTTC
>CAZKHR010000016.1:0-10200 GCA_964552745.1 uncultured Candidatus Saccharibacteria bacterium
TCGTTGATTGCTAGAAACATATGAGTCTATTATATTATGGTTTGGCGTTTTCTGGATAGTTTTGGACTAGCTTAAACTCTATGCCAACGACGCCGTACTTTGTTTTACTAATTCTTCACTGCGCTACGCCGGACCTCATTGCATGCGCAATGTACGGCTTGATGCATAGAACATTGCCAAAGAAATACGACCTACACGAATGTAGGTCTTATTTCTTTGGCAGGAGCTAAGGGACGATTATAAAATTCTGATCGATTTAACAGATGACGACGAAGTGGTGTTCGGCGACAATTCCCATGCAGTACCTTTATCGGTAAAATTACGTTACACTAATAGTATGGAATATACAGATCGAACAGCTGAAATAATTCAAGAAGAAGAACACAGAGTTGATCTAGTCGATCCTATTGAGTATAGTGAATTACTTAATAGAAAAGCAGATATGGTAACTAGTGAAGAAATATCTGGCACCAATTTTAAGACAATCATAGACAGTATGTTTGACTTAGCCGCTGGCAAGGGTCGTGACGATAGAGATACGAGACAAATGGTCGGTCTGGCGGCTCCGCAAATTGGAGTCAGTAAAAGAATTGTCATTATTGACATGACAGCATCTGGTGCAAATCAAGAACAAAACCTTGTTGCCATAATTAACCCTGTTCTGAGTAATTTCTCTGAAGAAACCATAAACGGTCGTGAGGGTTGTTGGTCATGCGGTGATGTTTGTGGTAATGTACCTCGCGCAAAGTCAGTTACTTTGAGCGGCTTAGATACAAACGGTACCCGAGTTGAATTCACGCTTGACGGTTTTACTGCACGTGTTGCACAACACGAAGTCGATCATCTTGATGGAATTCGTTTTCCGGACCGTATTCCATTCTCAGAATTATGGCGACTACATAAAGTAAATCCCAATGAATTTGAAGACTATCGTAGTGAGTGGTCGAGATGGCACGTTCTATATAACCGAGCCGACTGGGAACGGTTAAGAGATGGCAAGTCAAAAGAGCAAATACATCCAACAATAGAGTACATATCTATAGATAAATTAGATAAAGCTGCTCAGGATATAAATATGGATCCTCTTTACGTAGATAAAGTACGCCATGAGATAGGGCAACAAAAACTTATATTTCTGGCTGCGATGAGAGACGGTACATATATTGCAAGTGTTGGGTTGTGCATTGGTGAGGCCGATGAGGTTGAATTTAGACACCATTATCCAAATTTTGCAGTTGTCTATTCGCTATTTGTAAATGAATCCGAACGTGGAAGGGGTGTAGCTTCAGGCTTGATGGACGTATTAGAGAGTGAAGCTCGTCGCAATAAAAAAGCCGGTATAGCACTTGGCGTTGTCAAGGGTAATCAGCCTGCTAGAGAATTGTATGAAAAGCGTGGTTATGAATACTTATTAGTCGATGGCAATGAAACTATAAAAAGCCACTGGGATGTAACTGGTGATTCTGGAGTTGAGCAGCATATTATCGTTGATATAGTACCAATGATTAAACATTTAGCGACTTAGAAATCACTGAACAACCGTGCCAATTTATAAATGTATTACACTTTATTGACTTATTGTCTAAATTCATGGCAGGGGCAGTAGGAATCGAACCTACCTCTGCGGTTTTGGAGACCGCTGTTCTAGCCGATGAACTATGCCCCTTTGCTTATATAGCATAGCATTTTTTGCCAATTGCGCCAATATGCACGCACATGCTCACCTAGCAGTGACGTATTTGATTTGCTATACTAATTTATATGAGATCGCTTAATAGTACTTTTCCTCACTTGATTGTCATGGCGGGGATCCCTGGATCGGGCAAAACCTCTTTCGCCGAGCAATTCGCCGAAACTTTTTCCGCACCCTTTATTAGCTACCCGCAATTATTGTCAATTTCTCACGACACTTCCAGTGCAAGCGACATTGCCATAGACCTGCTGATCGAAGTTATGAAAACACGACAGGCAATTATTTTCGAAGGTGAAACCGCCACTGCTGTAAAGAGGGCAGAACTAACCAAATTTGCACAGAAACACAAGTACCAAGTGTTGTTTATCTGGGTTCAGACTGACTACAGCACTGCCAAAGCACGCCTCGCTAAACAACTTTCTAGCTCCGATTACGACCAGCTAGCCGAACAATTTGAACCACTAGAAGAACGCGAAAATCACGTAGTTATCAGCGGCCGTCACACCTACAGTACGCAAGTCCGCGCCGTTCTCAAGCGCTTGAGTCCACAGCAGAAAAATCCTAGCGATCGCTCTACCGCTAGGGTAGTTACTCGCAGTCGAATGGGGTAAGTGGACTATGCCGACTATTTCCGATACAGAATTTGGCGAGATTGTGCTACGCTCAAACCATAACGCCACGCATATATCACTTAGAGTTGGGCCAAACGGCACACTTAGAGCCTCGACACCGCCCCGCACGCCAACTCTCGTAGTCAAGACGATGATTGCCACTTCGCGACCAAAGATCCGCAAACTCTTCGCAGAGTATAACAAAACTGTCCCGTCATACGACCATGATCAAACGATAGGCAAGAGTCATACATTAGTCATCCAAACTAGCACCCAGGCGACATCAGTACGCACCTCGGGTACTAAAATATTAGTTAATATCAACAAAAACTCATCCATTAACGATACTCTAATTCAACAAGACATACGCAAAGCCGTCATCAAAGCTCTGCGCAAAGAGGCGACAAGCTATCTGCCACGAAGATTGGCTTTTTTAGCAAACGAACATGGTTTTTCTTATAAATCAGTCAAGCTAACTCACGCTAGTAGTCGATGGGGCAGCTGTTCGACAAGCGGGACAATTAGTTTAAATATCTCGTTAATGAAACTGCCGTTTGAGCTACTCGACTACGTCTTGGTGCACGAACTCTGTCACACCAGACAGATGAATCATTCGCATGATTTCTGGGAAGAAGTGCGCAAGATTGACCCCTCATACAAAATACATCGCACTAACCTGAAGCAATTTACGCCAAATATTTGAGCTGTTGTGCTACAATTGAGTGCATAGGTTTTAGAGATAGTTAAGGTAGTGGGAGCTTAGTAAATGCTAAACAGAAAACACAAGAAATCAGTAGCTAACCCAGCGATTGAACCGCAAAACAATAGCGTCGTTGCTTTAATAAATAGCATCACTGATGCCGTGTTTAGTATTGGTCAGGATGGAGCAATACGCACCTATAATTCAGCAGCACTAAACCTGCTCGACACTAACAAAGATATTATTGGTAAAAATATCGATAATCTACTAAAGATCGAAACAGACGATGGTAAGCCGTTCAATATTTTTCAAGAACTATCTAGAAGTACGACTATCCGTCAGCGTGACGATATTAACATGCTACTGCCAGATGAAGACGACCAACTTCACCTAGAGGCAACATTTGCACCAGTTCAGGGTGATGACCATAGTGGTGAACCCAATAGTTACGTGTTAGTTATCAAGGATATAACACGCGCCAAGAGCCTGAGCGAGGAGCAAGATGAGTTTATTAGCGTAGTTAGCCACGAATTGCGAACGCCAGTGGCTATTGCCGAGGGCTCACTTAGTAACGCCCAACTCTTAGCTGAGCGCGGCCTAGGGGAAAAAACACTCGAAGCCATTGAAGAGGCTAGGAAACAAGTTGTCTTTTTGTCAAAAATAGTCAATGACCTAAGTACGCTATCACGAGCCGAGCGAGGAGTGACCGATGAGCCAGAATTAATCAACGTCACTAGACTCGGTCATCAACTTCATACCGAATACACACCACAGGCAAGCGAACAGCGTCTCAGGCTCAACCTTGATATCACTGGCAAACCTGCTGACGTTTTTGTGTCGAGGCTTTACCTCCAGGAACTCCTGCAAAACCTAATCACCAATGCCCTTAAATACACACCAGAAGGCTCTGTGACACTCAGAATAGCCGAACAGAATGATAATGTAATATTTGAAGTTATCGATACCGGTATTGGCATCGGTAAAGCCGACAGACAAAAGATTTTCAATCGTTTTTACCGAGCCGAAGATTATCGCACGCGTGAAACTAACGGCACTGGACTAGGTTTATATATCTCGTTCAAACTAGCACGTAAGCTTGGTAGCGAAATAGAAGTCGAAAGCCGGCTAAATCACGGCTCGACTTTTCGTATCACCCTGCCAATCGCGAGTAAATTACAATAGCGTGCGTTTGCGTGTCGGGCGCCGAACGACTCGCCCCTTCCAAGTGATAGTGCCACGTTTATAGCCAATAGCGCTAGAAAGTAGCAAATAAAGCTCCTGCCAGACAATATACGGCGAAAGTATCAACGCCAACAGCCAGCGATTTCGTAAAGTCATTCGGTAATATTGAGCAAACGCCACCAGCGCCATGCCCGCTAGCAGTATTTCTGCACCCAACATCGCCCACGACTGCTCAATAATAGCCACGACGATAATAACCTGCGCCACTATAACCGTACACAGCAGGCTCGTACCTAAAAGAACACTGGTCACCGAGTTGCCAAAACGCGGCAACAACAGTCGGCGACTAGTCTCTATCTGCGACGACCACTTCTTTTCAAAATGAATACCGAGGGGCGAATTACTAATTACCAGCTGATACTCACCGGTTTTGACCAATTCAGCTGCGATATGCGATTCTGGCTGCACCTCATCGCGCCACTCCTCAAAACCACCCAGCTCATCCATCAAAACATGCCGATCAATCATCCAGGCTGCAGAAGAAACACCAGGAATTGTCTTAGAGTTTAAGACAATCTCCCAGAAGTATCTCAGCGTCGACAACCACGCACTCGGCCGATAAGTATCATTGCGTCGAGGAATTACCGACATCATCTTGCGGTTTTCAAACAAAGTATCTTCGACCATTAGCCGAATACTCTCTCGACTCAATCGCGTATCGACGTCCAGGAACAAAACAAGCTTGCCACTGGCCTCCCGAGCCAAAGTCTGCAATGAAAAATTCTTACCGAGCCAATCAACTGGCAACTCACTACCCTCAACAAACCGCACGCCAGCATGAGCAAACGCTCGAATAATATGCGAAGTATTGTCTGTCGAGTGGTCATCGAGCACGATTATCTCAAGCTTTGGGTAATCACTCGCCAATATCGACTCCAGACATTCACTCATCGCATGTGTCTCGTTGCGCGCAGGTATGCAGACACTGACCGATGGTAATTGATCAGAAGAAGTAATTCGCGGTGGCCTAGTAAACAAAAATTTCCGCCTAGCTTTGTGTAATTTTATCAACACAAAAACCAGAGCAGTAAAAGCTACGACGTACAGCTCAATAAACACGAGTGTTATCATTCTCTCCATCATAACAGATTTGTATTTTTAGGAAAAATCAGCTATACTGTATTTGACAGTCTGTGAGAAACAGACTTTTTAATTTGGGAGAAATAATGGCAGACAAAAAAACTACCTCACCAGAGAAGACTACTGTTCATCGCATCAAGGCGAGTGGCGGTGGCAAGATAGCAAAAAAAGGGTCGCCAAAGAAAAAATCTGACCCAGTAAAAAAGACAAAGAAAGTCATCGCAGAAGAAAAACCGACACGAAACCCATTCGTCAAGCTAGGTCGCTACGTCAAGGGTGCATGGAGCGAGCTCAAGCAAGTTCGCTGGCCAAACCGAGCAGCGACTTGGAGCATGACGCTTGCGGTGCTCATATTTACCGCCATATTTGTCGTGCTCATCTTGTTGCTTGACGCTGGATTTAACGCAATTTTCGAATTACTATTAGGCTAAGAAAGGATAAATTATGGCAAAACGATATGATGATAGTCGCCAATGGTATGCAATTCACACCTACAGTGGCTACGAAGAAAAAGTAGCAGAAAGTATCCGACAACGCATCAACGCAGTCGATATGGCCGATAAGATTTTCGACTGTATCGTACCAAAAGAGAAGCAGATACAAATCAAGAACGGTAAGCGAAAAGTCGTCGATGCCAAAATCTTCCAAGGCTATGTACTGGTCGAGATGAAATTGACCGACGAAACATGGTATATTGTCCGCAACACCCCAGGTGTTACTGGATTTGTTGGAGCCGATACCACTCCAACCCCTGTTTCTGAGCAGGAAATTCGTAAGATTAAAAAGCGCATGGGCGTTGAAGAGCCTAAGCACCAAATCGATTTCTCTGTCGGTGAAGTTGTATCTATCATCGATGGACCATTTAAGGGCTTCGATGGCTCTATCGCTGAAATCGATGCCGTCAAAGGCAAGATCAAAGTCATGGTCAGCATGTTCGGTCGCGACACATCAGTCGAACTTGACGCACTGCAGGTAAAAAAGGTATAATACCAAAGTTACGCACTAAATAATAGCTTCAATTAATATTTAGTACAAGAAGGAAAAAGTATAATGGCAAAGAAAGTTATTGGCAACTTAAAGTTGCGAATCCCAGCTGGTCGGGCGACCGCAGGGCCTCCTGTTGGCTCAACACTTGGTCAATGGGGCCTAAACATGATGGATTTTATCAACCCATTTAACGACGCCACCAAGGATTTAATGGGCAAGGACGTAATCGTCCACATTCAGGTTTTCGAAGACCGAACATTTACCTGGAAGTCACTTGGTCAGCCAGTTGATGATATGATTTGTGAAAAAGCTGGAATCAAAAAGGGCAGTGCCAAGCCTCACTCTGAGAAAGTCGGCAAAATCACTCGCGCACAAGCTGCTGAAATTGCCGAAGCTAAGAAAGACCAGCTAAACGCCATTGATGAGGAAGGCCGTATCAAGATCGTTGCCGGCTCCGCTCGTTCAATGGGTATCGAAATCGCTGACTAAATAATACCGATACCTTAAAAATACCGCTCATAACCGAGCGGTATTTCAATACAAGATTAAGCTCAAGCTTGACAAAAATCATAAAGTTTGCTATAATGTAATCATAGCCCTATTAGTATTGGGGTGTTTTTTTATACTTAAAATTGTTATGATAAGAGTATGGAAGATATAATTATTACACACATCAAAGCAAGACAAATTTTAGATTCTCGGGGCAATCCGACAGTGGAAGCGGACGTAACGCTATCTGATGGCGCAATCGGCAGAGCCGCGATACCATCAGGGGCAAGTACTGGCGCATACGAGGCACTTGAGCTTCGCGATGGCGAAGCGGAATATGGCGGTAAGGGGGTACTAAAAGCGGTATCGCATATCAATGGCGAGATTGCTGACGCACTGATCGGCCAGTCTCCATTTGACCAATTAGAAATAGATGAGCGCATGAATAAATTCGACGGCACACCAGACAAGTCTCGCCTGGGCGCAAACGCCATCCTAGCAGTCAGCTTAGCAGTAGCAAAAGCCACGGCTGCCTCAAAGAAAATGCCACTTTACCAGTATATTGCTGAAATTTCAGAAACTGCCCCTGAAGACATGAGTCTACCGATGCCAATGATGAATGTCATGAATGGCGGTGAGCACGCCAAGGGCGCAACGGATATTCAAGAATACATGATTGTGCCGATTGGTGCAGCTAATTTTACCGAAGCAATCCGAATTGGCGCAGAAGTATTTCATGCTTTAGCGAAAGTACTCGATCAAGAAGGGTACCCAACAACAGTTGGTGACGAGGGTGGCTATGCGCCACGAGTCAAGGGCGGAAACCTAGAGCCAATTCGCCTAATTTTGAAAGCGATTGAGAATGCTGGCTACACCCCAGGGGCAGATGTGGCGCTAGCGCTCGATGTAGCTTCGAGTGAATTTTATAAAGATGGCGTTTATACACTGGCAACCGAAAATCGCACCATGTCGGTCAAGGAGTTAATCGAATTTTATGAGAAAATGTCAAGCGATTTTCCGTTAGTTTCAATCGAGGACGGGCTAGACGAGGAAGATTGGACGAACTGGCAGGCCCTAAATAGTCGAATCGGCCAAGACGTTCAGCTAGTCGGCGACGATCTGTTGGTAACTAATACTGAACGGCTGGAGCGAGCAATTGACGAGAGATCAGCGAATGCAATCTTGATTAAACCAAATCAAATTGGCAGCCTGAGCGAGACGATTCAAGCCGTCAAAATGGCCAAAACTGCTGGCTGGCGAACAGTGATGAGCCACCGTTCAGGTGAGACCGAAGATACGACAATTTCTCACCTAGCAGTAGGTCTGGGCACTGGACAGATCAAGACCGGGTCATTATCACGCTCAGAACGAATCGCTAAGTACAACGAGATCCTGCGTATTGCCGAGGAAAATCCAGAATTAACACTAGCTCGACCTTTCGGAGACGCCTAGTATGTCTGGTAAACTAATCCTTATTCGACACGGCGAATCTGAGTGGAATGCACTCGGTAAGTGGACTGGCTGGACTGACGTTAGTATTACTGAAGAAGGGGCGCGTTTGTCACGTGAACTTGGCCAAAAATTACAAAACACCCACTTTGACATTGTCTATGACTCCAAGCTAAAGCGAACTAAAGAAACGCTCGACGCCGTCCTTGAAGGTGCGAACCGAACAGATGTCGAACGACACGAATCAGACGCGATCAATGAACGCGACTATGGCGTCTATACTGGCATGCTGAAAGAAGAAGTGCGAGCCGAAATCGGCGAAGAAGCCTATCTAGCCCTCAGGCGTGGCTGGGACAGGCCAATTGACAATGGCGAGTCACTCAAAGACGTCTATACCAGGGTACTACCATTTTACCTAGAGAGGATCGTTCCCGAACTACAAGCTGGCAAGAATATCGTCATCGTCGGACACGGTAATTCACTACGCGCCCTGCTAAAATATGTCGAAGATATTTCCGATGAAGATATCAGCTCAACCGAGTTTGGACATAACTGCGCGTTGATCTATGAAATCAAAGACGACGGCCGACAGGCTTCGAAAGAAATAGTTAAACTGTAAGGCAAATATCCATAAGTCCAAGAAAATAGCCCTCGACACTGCAGTCGAGGGCTTTTACCTCCTTTCCGGAGGACTAAGGGACTTGAAAAGGTAATTGATAGACTGTAATAGTCTCCTTATAGCCAGCGGTAGAAAAAATCTCTACACTAGAGGCTATCATCTCTTCTTGTCCATTGTTGTTCTGGATTTTTTGGGTTGATGACGTATATACTACGATATACGTCGCCCCCGTACATCCTGCACCTTTCCACATGATGCAGTATTCTTGAGGTATGGCCGTACCTGTCGACTCATCCGCAATCACCTTTGCGTCCAGAGGTATATACTCCGTTGCAAAATCTTGAAGATTACGTAAAGCTGAATCGTCGAGCGTAGCATTATCGTACCTCGCATGAAAGGCGAAAGCATTAGCCACCAGGATAATCAGACTTGTAGCGATAACGCTTAAAGTCTTTTTTCTTGATGACGCTATCATGGATACCTCAGCCACCACGTAGCAAAAGAGTGGCACAAACGCCAGCATAGCATAATGAGGAAATCGTAGCTGCAGTAGCATGAAGAAAATCACAGCCGCCAAGGCCCACGAATACAGAATATTCATAGATCTAATACCGTCTGTTCTTCCTTTGCGCCACATTAGCTGCGCTAACCTATACAGCACTAGTAGTACTCCAGCGATCGCTAACGCAACCGTAGAGAGGTATATGCTATATTGACCCGCAAGTGAGTACATAACGTCACTCAAAGAGTTTAGGGCGCCAGCTGAATCCTGCTCACCGACACTCCTAAGTAACTGAGTAATAGAAGCATTCACAAATACGGGGCCAAAGGCGATGCTAACGGTCACAATATAAGTGACTATTACCACGCCAGCTGTAGCGAGAGCAACGAGATTCATTCGCCACTCTTTGCGGTATAAAACCGCATGCACAAGCAAGGCACCGATAAATATTGCACCGATGTGCTTATAGATGGCCGCAAACCCCACAGTCAGCCCAGATAGTGAATATAACCACCACCTAGACTTCTCTAGGGCCTTTTGATAGATTAACAATCCTAATATGCCAATAGGCATTAGGGTATTTTCTATCCAGCCGATACGCTGACTAAAATTTAGCCACATATCGGTTGCAATTAGGCCTACACCAATGAGCGCCCACCCCTCGTCGATTACATTGCGCAACAAGCTGAGTAACAGCAACATAGTCACTGTCGCCCCTCCAACAGCCAG
Organism: uncultured Candidatus Saccharibacteria bacterium; assembly: GCA_964552745.1. Taxonomy (GTDB): domain Bacteria; phylum Patescibacteriota; class Saccharimonadia; order Saccharimonadales; family Saccharimonadaceae; genus Nanosynbacter. The sequence continues at coordinate 10,102 of CAZKHR010000016.1, forward strand.
CAGTCGAGCCTGATTAATACCAGGATCTGCCAGACTAAACCACTTTGCAAGTAAATGGAAGTAGAATGGCGGATGATATAGATAGGGCTCTGGATTCGA
>CAZKHR010000016.1:10210-10454 GCA_964552745.1 uncultured Candidatus Saccharibacteria bacterium
TCTTGGCCGACATCACACCGTTATCGTATAGATTTTGTGCAATGTAGGTGTAGACCACTTCATCCCACTCCCAGCCAGGAGCGTAGCGAAGATTCCAGAGGCGAGCTAGAGTGCCCAGCACAACCAGGGTAATACCGGCCGGCCAAAACCAGCCTCGATCTAGCCTAGTCATTAGTCTCCTGCATCTCAAGCACAGATACTATCTTGGTATCTTTCTGGGGCTTAATATGACGACCTACCAGAC
>CAZKHR010000017.1:0-10005 GCA_964552745.1 uncultured Candidatus Saccharibacteria bacterium
TGTTTGTCTGGTAATTACCGTGTGTCTCACACATTCGAAGTGCGTACAGCCATTCATTCAACGAGTCACTATAGTTATTTTTTACGCCAACTACCTCAACTTGCGTCACTGGCTCCTTAATCGCTATGCTAGCAATCTCCGTACGATTAACTTCTTGGCCATTTTTCATCTCTATTTCGTAAGTCACGCTACGTTTGCCGTTTTCACCAGCTGTTTTGACTTCTCGGTAGCCAATTTCCCGGTTTGCGTCGTTAATTTTTTCAATCTGAAACTCCACATCCTCTTCGACCGTCACCGTTTGTTTGCCATCACGCCAAAGTTCAATCGACATACCATCAACAATTGGCGCCGAAAGAGCTACCGACAGAGTATCTTCTGCGCCAACAGCAATATTCTTGTCCTGGAGTAACTCACCAACAGTCTTTGCCTGAGTACGAACTTCAGTTTTCGTGCCATACACAGTCAAGTTAACCGGAGTGGCTCGTTCAATAGTCATTACTACACCAGCGCCGTCAAGCAATAAATCATTGGTCGCGCCGATACTCACCTGGTCCTCTTTATAAAGTGTCATTTCTACTGCCTCGGCAATTCCCTCAGGAGTCTGCTCGGCGGTTGTCACTTTTTGACGCAACGACCCATCGACGACAGTCACTGGGCGCGCTCGATAAATATTGACGTTATACTTCGAGGCCACCAGCTCGGTATCAAGCTTTGGCTCAACTATGTCATGGCCAATCGCTACATCAACATCTGCAAGTTCAAGCGCCTTACGAAGCGTCCGAGCTTTTGTCACAATCACTCGCTCGGTGCCTCGGTCATAAATACTAATTACCCGACCCTCAGTCTCGCCAATCGCCCCAGGACCCTGAGCTAAAGCATGGTTTGCGATACCAGCGCAGACGGTCAACGCCACAAAAATCCCCACAAACAGTGCGAAACGGCGATAGCTATCTATTTTCTTGAGTTGAATATTCATAAATAAATTGTCAGAGTTCCACCTGACGACTACTTATGTGAGTATACTACAGCTTCTCTAATCTTGCAAATTCAGCGTTAAGCTTTTTGACCTGTCCAGTATCGAACTCAACCACAACCGCCATACCGTCAACTTCTACGACCTCTCCTGGGCCAAATAATGGTGTTCGCACTCGATCACCTGATTGTAAAGTCAATTCATCGCTAAAGAACTCGTCATATACCACTTCTTCGCCACGACTAGGCGATACTTCGTCGCTAGTCAGCCCCATTTCGGTCAAGAATCGCGAAGGCATGTTGTAACCAATTTGACCAAACTGCGTTCGTGAATTGGCGCAAGTGATAAATAATTCTTCACGTGCCCGAGTAATACCAACATAGCATAGCCGTCGCTCTTCTTCGATATCGTCGGGCCTACCGCTATCGAAAACTCTAGTGTGCGGCAATATACCCTCCTCTGCTCCCACCAAGAAAACTACGGAAAATTCTAACCCCTTAGCTGAATGGAGAGTCATAAGCGTCACCTGGTCATCGGTAGCCTCATCAGCTGAAGACATCAAGGCCATCTCTTCGAGAAAAGTTGCAGTATCGACATAAGCCTTAGCTTCAGCAATCAATACGCCGATATTCTCCATCCGCTCATCGGCTTGCGGGCTACCGTCATTAAAAAATTGCGTGTAATCAATTTTTTCGATAATCGCTTCTAGTAAAATCGCTGGCGATTCGTCAATCTTGTGTCGCAATTCGGTCAAAATACCCCCAAACTCTTTGAAGGTATTTTCTGCCTTTGGCGTCAAACCGTCTGCCTCATGAGCCTGGGCTAGGTGTTCGATAATTGAACCGTCCAGAGTATCATGCCACGCCAAAAATTTTTGCAAACTAACTGCACCAATCCCTCGCTTCGGCACATTAACAATTCGCGCGAAACTCACCCGGTCATTTGGTTGAAATAGTAGACGCATGTATGCCATGAGGTCCTTGACTACCGCTCGGTCCAAAAATCGTAAACCACCGACAATCTTGTGCGGAATATACCGTTCGCGCAGTGCTCGCTCAATCGCATAACTTTGAGCGTTAGTCCGATACAACACCGCCATATCTTTATAAGATCTGCCGGCACTAGCCTGTTGAGCTATCTCTTGGGCAACAAACATACCCTCTTCGCTTTCGTTATAAACTTGCCATAAAACCGGCTCACGACCGCCAACTAGTGCCGTCCAAAGATTTTTATCGGTCCGATGAATATTATGCTGAATTAGCGTATTTGCTAGCGCCAAAATAGCATCAGTTGACCGATAATTTTGCTCCAATTTTACTACTTTTGTGCCCGGAAAATCACGTTCAAAATTCAAAATATTGGTATAGTCTGCCCCACGAAAACTATAGATTGACTGAGAATCATCACCAACTACGCAGATGTTCTTATCCTTATTGACCAGCAATCTAACTAGTTCATATTGAACAGCATTGGTATCTTGGTATTCATCGATGAGAATGTAGCGAAATTGTTGCTGCCACTTCGCACGAATATCTTTTTTAGTCCGCAATAGCTCGACCGCCTTAACCAACAAATCATCAAAATCAAGCGCGCCAGCTTTTCGCAGTTGAGCCTGATAAGCCAAGAATATTTCCGCTTTTTTTCGCTCAGTTGGGCCGTTGGCACTATCGGCAAAATCTTCAGCGGTTTGTAGGGCGTTTTTGGTCTTAGAAATAATCGCCGCCACAACCCGTGGTTTCATATCACGATCAGTCAAGCCAAGCTGCTTCATAATCTGCCGAATCAACCCTAAGCGATCATCTTCATCATAAATAACAAAACGTGAAGGAACTTTTATCGCTATGCCGTCTTGGCGCAACAACCGCACGCAGATTGAGTGGAATGTCCCCATCCATGGCATAAAACCGCGAGAAGGCTGAGAGTCCTGCTTATCACCAATGAGCCTCCATAGACGTTCGCGCATTTCCCTAGCAGCCTTATTAGTGAATGTTACTGCCAAAATATGCGACGGAAATACATTCATTTCTTCAATTAAATAAGCAATTCGATGTGTCAATGTCTTGGTTTTGCCACTTCCCGCCCCCGCCAATATCAGCAAAGGCCCCTCCTCATGAGTGATCGCCGAGCGCTGCTCGTCATTTAAGCCAGATAATACGTCCATACTGCTCTTATTGTACTACGAAATAAGCCTATTTGACTAAGCGAAGAAAAACCAAGCTCCAATACCCACGCCAATACCAACCAAAATAAGGATAAAAATCCACATCACGACCGACCAGCCTGATTTTTTGCGCTCCGGGTGATTAAGCTGCTCTGGTACCTCTGAAGCAACATCAAAGATAGCGCTAGGCTCTGGTGAATCAGCTACGCCAGGTGTATATTGCGGGATGATATCGCCAGGAGTTGCTGGCTGTTTAGTTGCCTTAGGCTCCGGTTGACTAGTCTCAGCTACAGAATTAATTATTGATTCTTGAGCATCTGCAACTCCTGTTTCGCCTGCCGACTCCAGCGCCATGACCTCTGGGCTCATCTCGGGTGGAACTACAGTCACATCTGAAGAGACTCGCTCATCCGATTCAGTTACCCAAGTATTACTGGAAACAGCAATCTCTTCGGCATTAACAGGCTCGGCTACAACTTGACTATCTTCAATCAACTGGGATTCCGTTTGACCGGAAGTGACTCCGAAGTCTGGCGTCTGATCGAGGCTATCTGCCTCTGCACCGGGCTCCAATACATCACCAAGACTCCCTAGCGGACGCTTATCAACCTCGATATCTGTCAAAAATGGCGATTGCATCGGGGCCAATGAGGCTTCATCTGTCTGCGCTGGCTTATTTTCGATATCTGAAGATTGCTCAGGTTCAGTTACGACCGGCGTCTCAGCGACGACATTCTCGGGCGCAGAAATTGGTTGCACCAAACCGCCATCCCTGACATTAGCTCTAGTAGTAGGTTGCCGCACTGCCTCTGATGATACACCCCTTGAAGCTGAAGACGGAGGCATAACATCCATAAACCGACCAGATGTTCGTCGAATATTTGGTGATGGCAACGGTGCCTCGTCTGCCTGAGTGTCGTTTATTTGCGGAGTTGAATCATTTGAAGAAAAATTAAGCTCATAAACGGGAGTTTCAGTCACAGATTGGTCATCAGCTGGCTCATCCGACGGCTGGGCCTGCCCCATCAACGAGCTTACCGCCTTATCTAGCTCCTCAAAATCAAGTTCACTCACGCTTCCCTCCCACCTTCTAATTTATACGCCTGCTCAACAATTGCCGTAAACTGATAAGCATCCAGGCTCGCACCGCCAATAAGCAGCCCGTCAACACCCTCTGTTCGTAAATAGCTTGAGGCGTTATCTTTATTTACGCTACCACCATACAATATCCGAACCTCTTTAGCCGATGCCGCACCAAAAAGCTGACCAATTTGCTTACGAATAATTTTTGTCGCCTGCTTAACATCATCTGGCGTGGCATTATCACCAGTTCCAACTGCCCAGACTGGCTCATAAGCCACCACCAGGCGATTAAGCTCATCGGCAGTCAAATTTGCTAACCCCCCAAGCAACTGATCATGTAAAACATCTGTGGTCTCGTTATTTGCTCGCTCCGTAGCCGTTTCGCCAATGCATAAAATTGGTTGAATATGGTTGCGGATTGCCGCCTGGACTTTCGCGCGCGTCTCTTTGTCCGATTCAGTAAAGAGATAGCGTCGCTCCGAGTGTCCAACAATCATATAATCCGCAACTCCCCTAAGGTGCGCAGCTGGCACCTCACCAGTGTAGGCGCCACTGTCTCGCCAATAAGCATTTTGCGCTGCTAATTTAAATCTGCGCCGATTTATCTGCGTACTGAGAGATTGTAGCGTCAACATCGTCGGCGCCAGTACCACCTCAATCGTCCGCTGAGCAGGAACTATGCTGGTAAGTTTATGCAAATACAAGCTAGCCTCTCCCATGTTGAGGTTCATTTTCCAGTTGCCAACTATTAATTTCTTCATATTCATACTGTTTATGCTTTTAGTGTATCACTCCAGGACCATATGCGTCCAGTAGACTTTCGACTCCAGGTAGTTTTTTGCCAGACATCAATTCCATACTTGCTCCACCGCCAGTTGAGACATGAGTAAAACTAGCTCCACCATTACCGTCCCATTTCAGAACAAAATCCGCCGTGTCGCCTCCACCAACCACTGAAACGCCGTCTCTGTTTGAAGCAATTGCTAAAGCTAACCGCGCCGAACCATAAGAATACACCTCGTTGTCCGTATAGCCCACCGGTCCGTTCCAGATAACCGTGCCAGCCTTAGCTAGATATGCACTAAAATAATCAATTGTCTTGCTACCGATATCGAGCGCCATATCACCTTGATCAATTGCATCGATTGGCACTTCTCGGCGCTCTGACGACTGCTTGTCGCCAACCGCAACATCAAGCGGCAGTACTAATAAGTCCGCAACTCGTTCAGCACCAACCTTGGCTTCAGCTATTTGGTAAATCTTAGCAATCTCCTCCTCTTGACCCTCCTCGTAAACACTTTTGCCAACCTCGTGACCTTTATACTTAAGAAAAGTATTAGCCATAGCACCACCGATAAAAATCTTGTCGGCAAGACCAATTAACCGCTCAATAAGCTCAATCTTATCACTAACTTTCGCTCCACCAACAACCGCCACCAAAGGATGTGCCGGATGAGCCATCGTGTCGACAATAGTCGTATATTCTCTTTCAATAAGTAGCCCAGCAAAACTCGGCAAACACAAAGTAATTGCGTGCGTACTAGCATGCGCTCGATGCGCCGCACCAAATGCGTCCTGGACAAAAAATGCCGCCCCGCTACTCTTTACCAATGATTTAGCAAATGAATCGTCGTCAGCCTCCTCCTCCTGGTAAAAACGCAAATTCTCAAGCAAAATAACACTACCACAAGGCGCATGACGCACTGTTTGGCGTACTTTATCGCCCACGCAATCATCAATAAACATCACTGAACGGTCAAGTAACTCCGCCAACCTCGCGGCCACTGGCCCCAAACTTAGCTTTTCATCGCGTCCGTCTGGTCTACCCATGTGACTCATCAGCACTAGTTTGCACTGATGCTCAAGCAAGTATTGAATTGTTGGCAAACTGGCTCGAATTCGAAAATCATCAGAAATTGTCCCATCTGCATGAAGAGGTACATTGTAATCTACCCGAACAAGCACTGTTTGTCTTTCGACATCAACATCCCTAACCGTCTGCTTAAAAAATCGTTTGCCCACCCTATCTCCTGCCTACTCTAGTGTTACTACCTGTATATTATCTGTTTTGCCAGAACGACCAGGCTCGTGACCACTCACCAAGACGACTGTGGCTGGACCTGTGCCAAAATGGCCTTTATCATACAGCTCTTTAGCGAATTTACGAGCCACGCCAATGCTAGTGATCTGCTTGACTACCGGACTTGTTGCATAATTTAATGCCAGCTTACGAGCGGTAGATTCCGAGTCAGTCACACTGATTATCGATATATTCGGACGAAACGCACCGACACTAACCGCAGTTGAGCCACTGGTGGTTTCTACAATAATCGCTTCAGCTTTTACTTCCTTAGCCAGCTGGGCTGCTGTATAACTAATAATCTCACCAGTCTTTTTGCGAGCTTCTCTACCCTCAACAGACATAACCTCGCTATGATCTTGAGTGTAAATAATCGTTTTACGCATAGCCTGAACCGCCTCGATTGGGTATTTACCCATAGCCGTTTCATCAGATAGCATCACAACGTCAGCACCTTGATACACAGCGGTTGCAACGTCGCTAACTTCAGCTCGGCTAGGTTCTGGATTTTCCACCATACTACCCATCATCTGAGTTGCTACAATCACTAGCTTGCCATGCTTACGACAAAGTGCCACGATTCGCCTCTGAACAACCGGCACAACATCGGCACCAGCCTCAACCGCTAGGTCACCACGTGCAACCATCACGCCATCACTAGCTTTAATAATCTCTTCGAGATTTTCATCAGAAATAGCTGATTTAGTTTCAACCTTGGCAATAACATCAACCGTTGAACCAAGCTCTACTAGCCTTTGTCGTAGGCTGATAATATCGTCTGCCTTCTGAACGAAGCTTAGAGCGATATAGTCAAAGTCCTTATCGATTCCCCATTCCATATCAGCAACGTCTTTGGCTGTCATAATATCACCACCAAAGTCAGTATCAGGCAAATTCAGGCCTTTACGACTTCGTAAATAGCCATCATTTTCAACCTCAACTCGAATTGCCGTTGAGCTAACTATCTCTCGTACGGTCGAGCGAACCTTACCGTCAAACATATAAAGCAACTCGCCGACTTTCATCTTTTCAGCCAAGTTATACTGAACCGGTAAATTCTTGCCCCCATCGTGTTCAGTGATACTAGAATCAAGCACCGGCATATCGCCAATCTTCACCTCAAGTATATTATCAACCAAGTCGCCTAGCCTAATCTTCGGGCCCTGAAGGTCTTGCAAAATAGCCACTGGTTTACCCAGTTCTTTACTAGCCTGACGAGCCCAAGCAATCTGCTCCAGACGGTCCGGCTCTCCGCCATGACTAAAGTTGATTCGAAATCCGTTAACCCCAGACTCCATTAGCTGTTTGATTTTCTCCGGACTATGAACTGCAGGTCCAATCGTCGCCAAAATCTTTGTGCGTTTAAAAATTGTATTACTCATTCTTTAAATTATAGCACAGGATAAACACGCAAAAAATATTTTGTGATATTTTATGGCGCATACCCTAGTGATCTCACCGGGAATGTTGCCAGGGCAACTTCCGCTCATTTGCAAAAGAAAATACCTACGGTGCTTTCTTTTGCTTCATTCACTCCACCGAACCCACTTTTGCTTCACAAAAGCCCGGGTTCGCTTCAGCGAATGAATTCACCCTAAGAAAAGCGCCCCAACCATAAATGGCTGAGGCGTTTTTCTTGGTGACCCACGTGGATATTACCTGGAACTCTTTTCTACCCTATTTAATCAATTTAACCGACAAACTCGAAGGTCTTGGCTTTCGGTATGTTGATAACGAAGTAATGGCACCAAAGGAGGTAACAGATGAAAAGTGATATAATCAAAGTAATGAAGAAAGTTGATGAGCAAATCGGTTACGATCTCAACGAGAAGGATATCGATGCAGTCTTGCGTTATATGAAGTTGAACGATCCTGAGAACGCTACGCCAGAAAGGGCGATACGCTTTTTGGTAACGTGGAAGAAAAGCCTACGTGAGCGTGATGTCAACAGTCCCCTTGAGACGGATCTCGATGAGTTCTATAAAGAATTTACCAAGACTGACTCAGAGTAATTGAATGTCCAGACTAGACTATGGTTATCGCTAATTACGGCCACCATAGCTATTGAAGCCTGGTGATGTCGATTGAGTAAATTCATACCCCTTTAGCTGACTGGAGTCTATGTCGACTACAAACTTAGAGGTATAAGTGTCGTCAGATATAGTTAAAATCTCCGAATTGCTTGTATCTGGCGTGTCTAAGTAAAGCCTACCGGGATAGGCGCACGATACAAAGTCGGACGAAGAATCATACCTGAGTGCAATCTCTTTCAACTCTTCGCAAAGAGCCTCGGTAAAATCCCCAGACCCGTCTAGGGCATTTTTCGCAGAAGCAAGGCGAGCTTCAGCCAGCACGACGGAGCTAGTATCTATACTTATAGGCTGCTCCTCTTCGGCGGTTTGACGGTTCTCAGATTGATAGAGTGCAAAAATGATAGCTATCAATACCAATACAATAATCGATACGACGAGCCCTCTCTTTCTAGGCGACATTTTCTTTTCTTGATCCATAAATCACACCTTTCCGATCTCAGCTTTATAGATGATAGGTATTTCCTTTTTATATCATATACTACGTATCTTATTCTGATGCCGACACTCGAGTTCTGTCAATTAGCGGCTAACGCATCTCGTCAGTACGAGGCTCTAGAACGGTAATACCTTTGACGATTTTATATTAAGAGCCTTGAGGATAGACTCTAGTGTTTCGATAGACGGATTTGCTTCTCCACGTTCAATTTGTGCGTAGTGATTCGTACTTATGTCAGCTTTTTCGGCGACATCAGACTGAGTAAGGTGTTGCTTCTCGCGCACCTCTCGCAATTTACGGCCAATAATATGTAGTGAATTGTCGCTCATACTGTCTTAAGTATATCATTTTTGGGCGATTACTATTCACCTGGCAGCTTTCGGCGATGACGAGATGAGGCGGCCTTTTTATCAGCAGACTTCTTGGGCTTAACCGGTGAGCGTTTTACATCTTTACCTTTACTCTTTTCTGCCTCGTATTTTACCGCGTACTTCTTTCGTGAGTTATCTATGATTGTTTGTCGAGTTTTAACACCCGAGTCTCCCGCATCTTCTATTACTAGCGTTTCACCAGAGAGCGGCTCTTGCGACCTGATGGCAGCGATGCGTATGTAGTAGTTAAAAGCCGGTAAGTTAGCTATCTCTCCCTGTTCAATGTGTGGAGAAAACATTTGCAACAAAGCCTGTTCGTCAGCAGGGTTTCCCGTCCTAAAGCACACCACAGTTCCGACATTCGCTAAAATTACATTGACCATCCGTTGATCATCTTGCTGTGAGGTAGATTGCTCGGCCATGGTGAGGAAAAGTCTATACTTCCTACTCTCCGAGAGCATCTGGACAAATGACATAGTGGCAAAGTTTTGAAACTCATCGACATACAGGTAGAATGGCGCACGATCCTGTTGTCTTATACGAGCACGGCGGAGCGACGCAAGTTGCAGCTTAGTGATCACCATCGTACCGAGCAGTTCAGAAGTATCCTCGCCGAGTAGACCTTTTGAGAAGTTACAAATCAATATTTTTCGGTTGTTCATGATGTCGTCAAAATTAATCGTTGATCTTTCCTGCTCAAGAATACGCTTTGCACTAGCCGAAAATAGAAATCGCCCAATTTTCGCCGTTATACCAGCCGCCATCTTAACTTGTTGCATCCCACCAGCCTTACCGAACTCATTACGCC
>CAZKHR010000018.1:0-9958 GCA_964552745.1 uncultured Candidatus Saccharibacteria bacterium
AGTAACAAGCACAGATACCAGCACAAGTGGCGATGGCTTAGCTAGTACTGGTATGGATATGACTTTGTTGCTAATTATTAGTAGTATAATGCTCGGAACGGGTGTTATAGCTTTTTTTGCCCTGCGTCGTAGCGTACAATAGAGTACATGGATGGTGTATGGATCAGGAGCTAGCTTTAGCGATATTACTTTCTGGCAAATCTGCCTTATTGACGGGCGCGGCTGGCGCCGGTAAGACACATTTATTAAATGATTTTATTGCGCGATCACGTGTGACCGGTAAGAAAGTCTCGGTAACAGCGACGACTGGGTTGGCGGCAACACACCTGGGCGGTAATACTATCCATTCCTGGAGTGGAATAGGCGTGCAGGATGATTTGCCGGAATATTTTTTCGATCGGTTGTCTAAAACTCGGCGCGATGTCATTGCTAAGGCTGATATATTAATTATTGATGAAATTTCGATGTTGCATGATTTTCGCCTCGATATGATCGATACGATTCTCAGAAAAGTTCGTGAGTCGGACGCACCATTTGGTGGGATTCAGTTGGTGATGAGTGGTGATTTTTTCCAATTACCACCAATTAATCGCGGTCAATCAAGAGGCGGGGGCTTTGTTGTCTATTCGCAGGCTTGGCAGGAGCTCCAGCCGCAGGTATTGTATTTAACACAACAATATCGTCAAACAAAAGGTCAACTATTAGATATTTTGACGGCTCTTCGTAAGGGTGATATTCGTAGACGACATGCTGAGGCGCTTTTGGCACGAACTGAGGCGGTGCCAGAAACAGATGATTTGACCGAGCTACATACGGTGAATGTTGATGTCGATAGTATTAATGAAGTTAGGCTAGGGGAGCTGTCGGGCGAAAGTCGTGAGTACGAGCAAATGACGACAGGCTCAAAAATATATGTCGAATCGCTACAGCGGTCGGTACTGGCGCCACAGGTGTTGTCGCTCAAAAAAGGCGCATTGGTGATGGCGGTGAAGAATGCGATGGACCGCAAGTACGCCAACGGTAGCATTGGCACAGTGGTTGATTTTGAGCCTTTGACCGAGTACCCGATTGTCGAGTTTCGTAATGGGCGAGAGGTGACGATGGTGCCTGATACCTGGGAGTTGCGCGATGGTGAGCGTAAGCGAGCAGGTATTACGCAGGTGCCTTTGCGATTGGCATGGGCGATTACTGTGCATAAGAGCCAGGGGATGACACTTGATGCGGCGAAAATTGATTTACGGAAGGCATTTGTTGAGGGTATGGGCTATGTGGCGCTGAGTCGAGTGCGAGATTTGGATAATCTGTATCTGTATGGCATTAATCGCAGGGCACTTGAAGTTTCGCCCGATGCTTTGGCGATTGACGAGGTACTGCGGAAGCAGAGCAAGGAAACGGCCGAGACTTATGAATATTTGCGCGAAGAGATGAAGAAGCCAGCTAAAAAGATAGTCAAGAAGAAAACTTCGAGTGATTGGCATGCAAAAATTGAAAAAATGCGAGAAACCTATCCAAACGCTTTTCGTCCTTGGTCGAAAGAGGATGATGAGAAATTGAAACAAGACTTCTTGCAAAATCCTGACCTTGAGCTACTGAGTAAAGCCTTTGGTCGTCATCCTGGTTCGATTATCGCAAGGCTGAAGAAGCACTTTGGGGATGACGTGGTGGCGTAAGGATATGGCAAGACAGGCAATTAAATTTCCAAAACGGTTTCTGTGGGGCGTAGCCACCAGCGCACATCAGGTTGAGGGTGGCCTGCACAACCAGTGGACGGTTTGGGAGCTGGAAAATGCCAGGAGCCTAGCAACTAGATCATCGTATCAGTTTGGTGATCTGCCTAATTGGCCCAGTATAGCTAGAGATGCAAAAAACCCCAATAACTATGTATCTGGGCGGGCGGTGGACCATTTTCGACGCTATGAAGAGGACTTTGACTTACTCGTTGACCTTGGTTTAGATGTGTTTCGGTTTAGTATTGAGTGGGCAAGAGTGGAGCCGAAAGAGGGCGCGTGGGATGCTGGGGCAATTGATCACTATAGAAGCTACCTGAAGGCATTAAAAGCTCGAGGTATAGCACCGATAGTGACGTTGTTTCATTTTACTTTGCCGGTTTGGTTTGTGGAGCTAGGTGGTTTCGAGAAACGTCGCAATGTTAAGTATTTTGTGCGATTTGCCGAAAAAGTGCTTGAAGAGTTAGGTGGAGATATTAGGTGGTTAATTACTATCAACGAGCCGACAGTGTACGTTGGTCAGAGTTATATGCTAGGGGAGTGGCCACCCTGTAAGACCAACAAAATTTTGGGTATACGGGTGTTGCACAATCTATTGAGTGCGAACCGACAAGTCTATAGATTAACTCGTTCGCGACATATCAAGGTGTCGATGGCGCATCATGTGACGTATTTTTATGCCGGAGATGATGCGTGGTTGTCGAGAACTAGTGCTTGGGTGGTTGATTTGGTGGTCAATCGCTACACCTTGGCTAGGTCGAGAAAGTACAGCGACTTTTTGGGTGTAAATTATTATTTTAGTCATCGGATCTATGGATATAGAGTGCATAATCCGGAAAATCAGTTGAATGATCTGGGCCGAAATATGCAGCCGGAAGCTCTGCGCTACGTACTCGAGGACCTGCATGAGCGTTACGGATTGCCGATTGTTATTGCCGAAAACGGCTTAGCAGATGAAGATGACGAGCATCGTAAGTGGTGGATAACTGAGTCGCTAAAAGCTATGAGCTTGGCCATAAAAAATGACGTTAAACTACGAGGCTACCTTCACAGGAGTCTGTTGGATGGTTTTGAATGGGATAAAGGTTTTTGGCCAAAGTTTGGTCTGGTCTCGGTGCATCGTGGCACGATGAGGCGAACAGTTAAGCCGAGCGCGAGTTGGTTTAGTGGAGTGATCAAGCGGCTCAGGTAGCGAGGTTAGTTTATGCGTGAAAAGTCAAAAAACACCATATATAGCGTTACTTTTCACGCTACGCTACATATAGCGCAGATAATTATATTAGACACTAGACTTTTCCACAAAAATGTGGAAAAGTCTTTTTTTGGCGAAAAATGTCAAAAAGTGGGTCAAAAAGGCTTGCAAGTGGGTAGTCGGGGGTAGTATAGTAAAGGCAGTGGCAAGAGCAGGAATACCAAAAGTAATTCCTCCAAAATAAAAACCACGAACCAAACAATACATTAACTGTAAGATCCAAAGGGAGCCTCGGAGCAAAAAAGCCATGGACTATTTTGAACGAAAGCTGGACGATAAGCGTCGATTGACGATACCGACAGAACTACGGGCGGAATTTGCAAGTGGCGTTGTGTTGTCGAGGGGGTTTGGAGAATACCTCCACATGTACCCTCAGCAGGTCTGGGACAGGGAAGTAGAGCCGGCTTTAGCAGGTGACTATATCTTTGACGAAGAACTGGCGGATCTGAACGTACGCTTCCGGCGAGGCAAAATAGCTCAGCAGCTTGACCAGAAACAGGGCCGGGTGGTTATTGAGCAGCACTTACTGGACTATGCTGGCGTAGACCGTGATTTGGTGGCTGTGCGCGTTGGCCAATATTGGCGCGTTGGCTCGCCCGATAAAATTGCATAATTTCCCGTATTGTTTAAAGCACATTAACAATTTGAACGAACACTCTCGAGATCAACTATCTGAGCGTCTGAGACGGCTAGTGGTACTTCGCCCCACATTAAAAAAGGCGCGAACCTTTCTTTTACCTCCCAAAAAAACTCCACCTCACACATAAGTCTCTTAATATAAAATGTTTATTTTATGATATGTCTCTGACTGTCATTTTCGCACAAACATTTTATTTACTAAGAACAAACAAAAATAAACAGACAAATTAAACACAAAATTGTCGCTTTTTGGCGCTCAGCTAGGTGATCTCGAGTAGACTATAGTATATAATAAACTATAGTCTATGAGTATTAAAGAACTTCCACCACAGCTGGAATCGTCTCTGTCAGAGGAGAACGGACCAGTTCATGTTCCTGTCTTACTCGATTTGGTGTATGATGTCCTGAAGCCCCAAAAAGGTGAATCTTATTTAGATTTAACGGTTGGGTATGGCGGACATGCGCGCCAAATCTTAGAAGCAACAGAAAATATACCCAGTTCGGTACTGGTTGATCGCGATAGTTTCGCAGTTCAGGCGGTGCAGGATATTGTTCAGCAGGGAGCTACGCTTTACGAAACGGATTTTGTTTCGGCGGCGCAAGACCTGGTGAGTAGGGGCAAACAATTTGACATGATTTTGGCTGACTTGGGGGTGTCGTCACCGCAACTTGACAGAGGAGAGCGAGGGTTTTCGTTTCGGGCAGATGGACCGTTAGATATGCGTATGGACCAGCGCCAGGAACGAACTGCAGCCGATATTGTCAATCTCTATTCTAAGGATAGGCTGATTGATATCATCACTCGCTACGGCGAAGAGCCAAGGGCAGTTGCTAGGCGTATAGCCGATGCAGTTATCATTGCTAGACCGCTCAATACAACCGCCGAACTCGCTGCTGTCGTCAAAAAAACCTATCGTCAGCGGGTGAAGCATCATCCAGCGACGCGCACATTTCAAGCACTACGCATAGAGGTTAATCAGGAATTAAGGCTGATTGATGAACTATTGCCACTTTTGCCACGTCTGCTGAAGAAGGGCGGACGAGCGGCGATTATTAGCTTTCATAGTTTAGAAGACCGATTAATTAAGCGATACTTCAAAGAGCAGGCAAGTGCCGGTTACGAAGCAGAGTTACGATTAATCACCAAAAAACCTCTTGATGGTGCGACCTACGATGTTCACAATCCGCGGAGTCGGAGCGCTAAGCTTCGGGCCGTCGTAAAAAAATAAACAAAAAGGAGGGCGACCATGCCAATCCACATCAAAGTAGAATTCCAAGACTCGGAAGCGGCCGAGAAGGTTCTCGTCCGTCGCGGTTAATTAGCTTGGAATAAACTAAATTTCACCAGGGCTACCTCTGTGTATGTGTATGTAGCCTTGGTGAACCATGCAAAAAGAAAAAGACATTATGACAACACAAACACGAACCACCACATTTACGCCACGTCGCGCTACCATGCAGTCATCGATGCGTCGCAATCAGAACGGAACCAGATATCGCTCCGAGACCAAGCTTGGTCCAGTTGCGCATACAGTGCTGGTTGCGCTGATGATTACGGTGCTTGGATTGGTCTATTTGACCCAGGCAACAAAAACGACTGCCTATAGCTATGAAGTGCAAGACCTTGATACGCAAATTAGCGAGCTGTCGGCAAAAAAGTCTGAATTAGAAGTGCAAAATGCTAGACTAACTGCTCTTGAGCGCGTCAAAGGTAGCGCAGTTGCTTCGGCAATGACTACGCCAGAGACAACAGACTATGTGCGATAAGCCTTTTAGGGTATAGTAAGGTTAGGCATTATGCAGAGTCGCACATTTTCTCGGACTGATATTTTAGCCATAATTCTCCTTGGGTGTATGGCGATTTTTGTGTTGCGACTGTTTTGGCTACAGGTTGTTCAGTATGATACCTATAAGGAAATTGCTAGGCGAGGGCAACAGCGGAATTTTACGATACCGGCAACTAGAGGTGAAATTTATATGCAAGATAATGGACTGATTGTGCCGGTGGTGTTGAATAAGACAGTATTTACGGTTTTTGCCGATCCAATGGTGGTGCAAGAAAAAGATAGGGCTGAAATAGTCTCGGTTTTGCGTGATGTGGCTGGCGGTGAGATGACAAGTGATGTTGAGAGTAGGCTTAAAAAAGACAAGTCACGTTATGAGATTGTTGCTAGGAATGTTTCGCGTACACAGGCTGAGAAGATTAAAGAGAAAAACTTCGCTGGCATTGGTTTTTCGCGCGCTTCGATACGTAACTATCCGGAAGGTGCGCTGGCTTCTCAGGTGCTGGGATTTGTTAATGCTGAGGGTGAGGGGCAATATGGGGTTGAGCAGCAACTTAATGATGAGCTGAAGGGCAGGGATGGTATACTGCAATCGGTGGCTGATGTGCGCAATGTTCCGTTGACGCTAGGTAAAGATAATATTCGGATTGAACCAAAGTCTGGCGATGATTTAGTGCTGACTATTGATCGCAATGTTCAGAATCATGCTGAAGAAGCACTAAAGAATGGTATTGAAAAGTCTGGGGCGACCGAGGGGAGTGTATTAGTACTAGATCCATATAACGGCAAGGTGTTGGCGATGGCTAATTATCCCACGTTTAATCCCGGTGAATATTATTCAGTGGAAGATCCGGCGGCTTTTGTTAATACTACTACGATGTCGCCATATGAACCGGCGTCAGTGATTAAGACGTTTACTCTGGCTACGGCGATAGATAAGGGCGCAGTTTCGGCTTCAACTGTTTTTCAGAACACTGACTGTATTGCCGTGGCTGATCGGACGATGTGCAATGCCTTAAGGGGGCTTGCTGGACCGATGACCATGCAACAGGTGCTGAATAATTCGTTGAATGTCGGCACGATTTATGCTGCTCGTCAGCTTGGCGATGGTCGAGCAGTTAATGTTGGCGCACGACAAGTGATTTATGATTATTTTCATAATAAGTTTGGCCTGGGTGAAAAGACTGGTATAGAAGTTGCGGAAGAGCGGGGTTATATTTTCCCGCCAGATACGGTGGAGGGTAATGAGGTTAGGTATTCGGCAATGACGTATGGTCAGAGCCTTAGCTTGACGATGATTCAAGTGGCGTCGGCGTTTTCGTCAGTGATTAACGGTGGGCAATATTACAAACCGACTTTGGTTACTGGTGTTTTAGATGATCGCGAAAATTTAACCTACGATGAAGTCCAGCCAATTCGGCGGACTGTTTCGGAGGCGACTTCGGCGGAGATGACGAATATGCTGGTTTCGGCACGATCTTCGTCTTGGATGGGCCAGCACGGCAAACAGGGTTATATGATTGGCGGTAAGACTGGAACGGCTGAGACGATTAACGCAGCTGGTGAATACACGCAAAACGAGACAGTGGGAACATGCATCGGCTTTGGTGGCACAGATAGGCCGGAGTATGTCATAATGGTACGTGTGGCTGCGCCAGGCAAGGGACTGAATCTTGAGGGTGGGTTGCACGCCAGCCCGATATTTACTGATATTTCAGACTGGATGATTGATTACATGAAACTAGCACCGAGAGGATAGACTATGCAAAATTTTTTACAAACTGCAACCCAGGAAATGACCAGCGTATTTTTACTGAGTGTCGGGGCGTTTATTTTAGCGATGTCTTTGACGCCAGTTTATACATTTTTTGCCTACAAATATCGTTTCTGGAAAAAACAACGCGAGACTAGTACTGACGGCAAGATTTTGAAAATTTTTAACAAATTGCATGCAGCTAAGTTTCGTCGTAATATTCCGACGATGGCGGGTGTTATTGGTGTAGTGTCGATCATGGCGATTACGTTGCTATTTAATCTCGATCGAGCACAGACGTATTTGCCGCTGGCGGCATTGATTGGTGGTGGTATTGTTGGTTTGCTTGATGATATTGTAAATGTTCGCGGACTTGGCGGAGGTGTAGCTGGGCTTCGGTCGGGGCTGAAGTTTTTGTTGATTACGGCACTTGGGGTGGGGTTGGGCTGGTTTTTCTTTGCCAAGCTTGGCGTTGATAGCTTTCACTTGCCGTTCTATGGAGAGTTGTCGGTTGGCTGGTTGATTGTTCCGTTGTTTGCCTTTGCGGTGGTCGCTACTGGCAATGCGGTGAATATTTCCGATGGTCTCGACGGTTTAGCGGGTGGATTGCTGGCTTTGAGCTTTGCGACATTTGGCGGTATTGCTTTGCTTCAGGGCAATGTAATGCTGGCTGGTTTTTGTTTTACAGTTGTCGGGGCGTTACTGAGTTATCTCTGGTTTAATATCTACCCGGCTAGATTTTTCATGGGTGATGTCGGGAGTTTTGCCTATGGAGCTTCCTTGGGCGTGGTGGCAATGTTGACTGATTCGTTGCTACTTTTGCCAATTATCGGTCTGTTGTTTGTGGTAGAGGCAGGCTCTAGTTTGCTGCAGATAACTAGTAAAAAATTATTTAACAAAAAGATTTTTCTATCGGCGCCGATTCATCATCATCTGGAGGCGAAGGGTTGGCCGGAGACAAAGATTACTATGCGTTTCTGGGTGATTGCGGCCGTTATGGCGTTCATAGGTGTTATGGTGGCGATTGCAGGAGGGCACATTGCGTAGCCGTCGTAACCTAGAGGCAGCATCGACACCGGTGACCGTTCGTCGTCATCGACCGGTTTACCAATTGGTGTTATTTATGGGGTTGCTTCTGCTGTTGGGGCTGGTTGTGATGTACGCAATCGGGCCGCAGCGAGCAAATCTGTTAAATTATGCGTACGGTACGAGCTATGATGATAATTTCTTTTTCAATAAGCAACTCGTCGGCGTGGTGCTATCGATAGTTGCATTTGGAGCTTGTGCAGTCATTCCGCACGAGCTGTTTACCAAAAAGTACGCTAAAGCACTCTTCTTGACCGGGCTGGGCTTGAGCTTTGCGCTGGTTATCTTTGGGGCGGTATTTCATGCTCCGTTTGCATCTGAAGTGAATGGTGCTTTTCGTTGGTTTTATCTGGGTAGTTTTGGTAGTTTTCAGCCATCGGAGCTACTGAAGTTTGGTGCGTTGCTATATATCGCTGGGTTTTTAGGTATGCGTGCTCAGCAGGGTAAAATTAATAACTTCTCTGACACGCTAATGCCGCTATTGATTGTTGCTGGTGCTTCGCTATTTGTGGTTGTAGTGCTACAGAAAGACCTGGGTACTGGTGTCTCGCTGACCGCTATTATTTTATCGATGTTGTTTGTGGCTGGTTTGGATAAAAGGATAATGCTTAAAGTTTTGGCTATTTTGTTGGCTGTCGGTGTCTTGTTTATCGTTTCGGCACCGCACCGAATTGAACGAGTGATGACGTTTATGCAGGGCGATGATAATAGTCTGGTTGCTGGCAATGACAATAATTATCATATTACGCAGGCAAGAATTGCGATTGGTTCCGGTGGGCTATTTGGGCTAGGGATCGGCAAGAGCGTGCAGGCGACTGGGTATTTGCCTGAAGCGATTAATGATTCGATTTTTGCAATCATGGGTGAGACGTTTGGGTTGGTTGGGCTAGTGGTCATATTGGGCATATTCACAGCGTTATTGTTATCGATTTTAAATATCGCCTCAAGACTACCGGATGTACGCTTGCGTCTAGTGGTGGTTGGCGTTTTTGGCTGGGTGACCGCTCATGTCGTTTTAAATGTAGCGGCGATGACTGGTGTCGCGCCGTTGACTGGCATTTCTTTGCCATTGCTTAGTTATGGTGGGACGAGCATGTTATTTATCGCAGCTGCGCTTGGTTTGGTTTTTCAACTGTCTCGGTACACAGCGCACAAGCCATTAACGGAAGGAGGGGGGCATGGCCAAGATTCTCGCAGTCGGCGGCGGCTCGGGCGGACACGTTACGCCAGTGGTCGCAGTATTTAGAGAGCTTAGTCAGCTTGACCAGACTCACGAATTGCGTTTTTGGTGCGACAATAAATTTGGATCGTCCGCCAAAGATATATTCAGCAGATATGATAAAAATATTCCAGTTGAATATATTTTGGCCGGTAAATTTCGTCGTTATCATGGTGCGAGTAAGTGGCATTATCTGCAACCGTCAGTTTTATTACCAAATGTAAGAGACTTATTTTTGGTGGTTGGTGGCTTTTGTCAGAGTGTTTGGCGTTTCTTGCGCTGGCGACCAGACGTTGTTTTTATAAAAGGCGGATATGTTTGTTTACCGGTTGGTTGCGCAGCAAGATTGTTGAAAATTCCAATTGTTTTACATGACTCAGATGCGCATCCAGGACTAACTAATCGATTGCTGGCACCGTTCGCGGCAAAAATTGGCACCGGTGCACCATTGGAGTATTATAGCTATCCACCGGAAAAGGCAAAATATGTCGGTATTCC
>CAZKHR010000019.1:0-6864 GCA_964552745.1 uncultured Candidatus Saccharibacteria bacterium
TGATAAACAATACGATATCTTGGTAATGGTGTCTATGATTGTGATTATCATCATGGCGATTATCGCCAAATATGGAGCAGAATTGTTCAGCTAAGCGGTTAAATTACCCTCCCTGAATGATAAATTTTGTCGCCAGTTTATCCAGCTCTTGCTTGCAGTAGATAAAGAACTGGAGTTTAATAATAGGAATGAAGAACCCAATCATTGATAACTTAACGACTATTTGGTATACCGAAACGACCATAGATAACAACAATCGTCTACCGCCGTCAATCTATCTAGAAGCTACTGCAAGTGGACTAGGCGAAATATTTAAAGGGTACCAGGAAGATACTGGCCGGCTAATGCCGGTATCAGTAGAACTACCAATAGGCAGCGAACAGGCATCTTCAGAGCAAGTAGTTTCGGTGCTAAGGGTGCCGGACTCAGACGGTATTCGATATTTCGTTAACACTGAAGATAATCAAGGGCTCGATCCAGCAGTTTGGGGTGTTTTTGTGCCAACTAAAGATTCAGGCAGGGCAACTTGGCTGAATGTTAAGGCAGATGAGAATGGTAAACTACGACCATCCGATGCTGGAGAGTTAACATCAATGGAGGAGCATAGAAGAAGGATTATCGTAGGCGCTGTGGTGGATGTTGCCAAAAAGCAGAGAGAATCCATGATTATTGAGTATACTAGCTTACTTGACGAGATATATACTGGCGCTGCAAATAATGCTCGCAAAATGATATCGAATGGGGTGGCGAAGACTCCAACTGGAGTTCAGGAAACTATGGCTGATGGCGAAATCTTAAAGCTCTCAATACCTCGATGGGCTACAGTTAGTGGCCATCCAACTAATGTTGAAATTACTAGGCTTACGGGCTCGGATGGCAGTAAGTTCATCATATCTGAATTGTCTCCCGAAGACCGTGGTTCAACAACTTCAAACGAACCAGAAGCTATTAGAACTTGGGGGGGGTAGATACTGCTACTGGGGAGATTGTTTTGTCTGACTCGTCAGTCGGCAACGAGGTTATGAAGAAAGAATATCCAAACACTTATCAGGCACTCGCTAGGCGAGAGCTAATGAATTTATTGCAGGGCATCGGGATGGTGTTAAAAGCGCAGGAATCTAGATTTGAATCTGAATGAGCAGAAACTTCAACCACCCCAGGCGCTAGCACCTAGTGCCTAGCCAGTGCTATAATTAATCTATGAAACATAAGCGTATTTTTATAGTTGGTGGGGCTGGATTTTTGGGCTACCACACGAGTTTAGAGTTAGTTAACCGAGGGGCAGAGGTTACCTGTTTGGCACTACCAGACGAGGTGGTTGATGAGAGCTTGTTGTCAAGGGTTGATCTCGTTCGAGCAGATGTCGATAAGTTAAGTGACCAAGAGCTAGGTGAATTGCTAGCTGGCTATGACGCGTTAGTTTATACGGCAGGGCCAGATGATAGGGTTGAGTTAAGCGCTGGAGTCGTAGCTAGCGATTTTTTCCAGACTCAATTAGTTGAACGGACTGACAGGGTGCTGCGAATCGCCAAGCAGCAGGGTGTTAAAAAGGCTATTATCTATAGCTCCTATTTCTCTTATATCAACAATCGCGGTATTTGTGGCATAGAGCAGGGTGGGCTGGAGAGACATCCGTATATCAAAGCAAGAGTTGAGCAGACTAAACGAGCGTTCGCGCTGGGCGACGATAATTTCTCGGCCGCGGTGCTCAATATTCCATATGTTTTTGGCACAGCACCGGGCAAGGAGCCGATTTGGAAGCATATCTTTGTTGATCGGTTCGCCGGTTCGCCAAAGATTTTTTATGGTAACGGTGGCACAACAGTAATCTCTGCCAAGAAGATTGCAGTCTGCACGGCGCAAGCACTGGAATTAGCTGAGCATGGCGATGAGTTAGCGGTTGGATCGAAGGATATGAAGTTTACACCGATGATCGAAAAACTCCTCAAATCGGCCAATATCAATAAGCCAGTTGGGAAATTACCAAATTGGTTACTGAATATGATTATGAAATCTCAATGGAAAAAAGCACAGAAACAGAACTTGGACTTTGGACTTGATATGCGCTACATCAATGACGATATTTTGAAACGAGATTTTTATGTTGATTTTGTGGCAACAGACACGAGATTAGCAGTTAATTATCAAGATGATGTCGATGAGGCGATTGAGGAAACGGGACTTAGGCTAAAAATTTGATATACGGCATCGTTAGTTTTGACCGCTACCCCTAACTTTCTAGTTCTTACTGTGTCAACATGTTATAATAATACTTGAGTATGATGAGTTTGGGACACCGCAAAAGAAACGGTAATCGTCTCTCGCTGAGGTGGCGTATACGGAGGATCAATAAAGTAGCCTGTCTCGCTACTTTACTTATCTTGTCGTTTATTTCGTTGGGTTACGTTCTTCAGCGAGATAGTCAAGCCTCGGTCTTTGGTGCGCCTGGTATCGGGGTTAAGTCGTTAGGCCTTGGCTACGCTTCTAGTTGTGCTATTGGCGCAGATAACCAGATTCACTGCTGGGGTAGAAATGACAGTGGTGGGCTGGGTGACGGCACTACTGCATCTTCTAGCAACCCAGTCAATATGATTTCTAGCGGAGCCTTGAGGGGAAAACAGATATTGGAAATGGGGACAGGAGGAAGTCACTCTTGCGCATTGGCTTCGGATTATCAAGTTTATTGCTGGGGTGACGGGACTAACGGGGAGTTGGGAAATGGTAGTACGGCGGGTTCGCTGGTTCCTGTTGCAATCGATATGAGCGGAGTATTAAGCGGCAAAACGATCAGGGCACTATCGGTTGGATCGGCCAGTACCTGCGTAATAGCTTCGGACAACAATGCCTATTGCTGGGGAGAAGGGACCTATGGGCGCTTAGGAAATAATGATGCGCTAAATAATGACGCTTCAAGCCCAGTAGCGGTATTTACTGGAGGCGTTTTGAGTGGGAAAACCATTAACTCAATTTCAACTGGCGTTGGCCGCCATACCTGTGTCATCGCCTCAGACAACAATGCTTATTGCTGGGGCGAAAATACGTTTGGCGCTTTGGGCAATGCCACTACTGTTGATTCTAACCAACCAGTAGCAGTCGATAAGAATGGTGCTTTGAGTGGCAAAACTATTATCGAGATCTCAGCTGGAACACAGATTACATGCGCTATAGCTTCGGACAGATTGGCTTACTGTTGGGGTTATGGCGGGTTAGGTAAGCTTGGTAACAATGGAACTACGAACTATTCTGTCCCCGTGCCGGTCTATACGAGCGGTTCATCATCTATTGACGGTAAGTTAATTCAGTCGATATCGAGTGGCTTCACTCACGTCTGCGTGGTGGCCTCAGATGGGACTGCCCATTGCTGGGGTGATGGTCGTCAGGGACAATTAGGCAACAATGGGTCAACTGCCTCCGCTTACCCTAGAGCTGTCGACACTAGCGGAGTCTTGAGCGGTAAAACGATCAAGAATATTAGAGTTGGCGATTCCCATACCTGTGTTATCGCTTCGGACTACAAGCCATATTGTTGGGGGATAGGAGAAAATGGGCGATTGGGCAATGGCGATACTTCGAATTCAGCCGTCCCAGTAACCGTTACAACTATTTCTGCTAGTGTTCCAGTTGAGCAATCAGTTTATCGTTTCTATCAACCGTCATCTACGAACGTGCCTGGTTCACCCCTAGCCATAACTGACACGCCGACTTTTCTCAACTCGGTGGGCGATAGTTTCCGTCTGCGCTTAGGCCTAACGAATACCGCCAACATATCGCCAGATATTGAGATGGTCTCGAGCGGGGATAATCATTCCTGTGCTATCGCTAGCGATAATTGGGCTTATTGTTGGGGGTTAAATACTAATGGACAACTGGGCGATAATTCTACCACTAACAGAGAAACGCCAGTCGCTATAGACCGGGGGGCGATTCCGTTGGGTGCGACTATTACCCAAGTCTCCACTGGCGGTAGTCATTCCTGCGCCATCGCTAGTGATAATTGGGTTTATTGTTGGGGCTTAAATGATGATGGCCAGCTTGGAGATAATACCAAAAATCAAAGGAGAACACCAGTGGCGCTTAATCGGGGAGTTATACCGACTACTGCCACTATAAAGCAAGTGACATCGGGACAGGACTTCACCTGTGTCATTGCTAGCGACTACAAAGCCTATTGCTGGGGCAAAGGTTCAATCGGCAGACTTGGTAGGGGCTCAGATATAGGTAGCCTTACTCCGGTGGCTGTCGTTCGGGGTGATACGCCTTCTGGGTCAACCTTCCTTAGTATATCTGCTGGATCGGAGCATGCTTGCGCAATTATGAGCGATCATAGGGCGTATTGCTGGGGGAAAGGCAATAACGGTCGGCTTGGTGATGATCTCCAGTGGCTGTTACTCGGGGGGATATGCCTATAGGATTGATGGTTCGACAGATTTCAACCGGCGAACAGCATACTTGCGCTATCGCTAGTGACAACAAGCCATATTGTTGGGGAGAGGGCCAATACGGCAGACTGGGTAACGGAAGAACTGGAGATTATACAATACCAATCGCTGTTGGACAAGGCGCAATGCCAAGTGATAGGCTGGTTCATCATATATCGTTAGGTAACGCCCATACTTGCGCTATCGCTAGTGACAACAAGCCATATTGTTGGGGCTCTAATGGAAACGGGCAATTAGGCGACGGTTCTACCACGAACCGCACAACAGCTGTAGCTGTTAGCCAGGGGGCAATGTCGAGTGGGATGATGATGTCTCAAGTTGAGATAGGGTTCAATTTTACCTGTGGAGTTTCCTCTAGCCAGAAAACCTATTGTTGGGGCTACAATAATACAAATCAATTGGGCGACAATACTACGACCAACCGCAATACTCCAGTCGCTACTCTAAAAGGGGCAATGACAAATAACATGTTCAGTATACCGATTGGCCAGCTGTCGTTAGAACTAGAGGTAGCACCAAAAGGGGTTGCCCCTACCTGTAGTGCTGTATCTACTGGTTGGGGCCAGTTGAATTCGACTAGCTCGATCGCATTTGGCAATAGTCCACCTTCGCACAATTCGTCGATTAGCGGGTTTGGTAGTGATCCTGTTGTGCCGACAACCTCGGGATTCACGCATTTATCGATTGTCGGTGCTACGGCTTTTTCCAACGGATCTATTATAGAGCCCGACAAAACTGCCCTTTGGGATTTTGTATTGAAAGATAATGGTAGCGCATCGGCAGGCGCTTATTGCCTGAGGCTTGTCTCGACGGCTGGGGCGACCAATATTTATGACTATGGCGTTTATCCTGAGATTACTACGGCTCAAGGAGAGATGTTGGTCGAGTTTGTCGACAATGACGGCAATACTATTACCGGAAATGGTACAGATACTATTTTTCCAAGCAAAAATTCTATGCCTACTACTCAGACATCAACTGCTGAACTTACAAATAATTACTCGAAACAACTACAGGTTCATAACAGCCTAAGTACCAGCGGATGGACGGTATCCATCTCGGCCACTGGCGGTAGCTCGGCTAAGTGGTTGTCGTCTACTTCTGATTATGGATACAATCTTAGCCCTAATCTCGGTCGGCTAACTCTCAATCTTGACAGCTCCAGCGTCTCGGCTTATGGAACTGATTCAAATGGCGACGCTTGCTCCAGTGAGACTGGTATTACACGCAATCTAACTAACACTCCTTTCGTTGACCAAACCACAAACTCTATAACTTTATTGTCGGGCTCATCGAGCGCTGGTTTCGACTGTTCCTGGCGGATGCGAAACATCGGTCTGACCCAAACGATTCCCGCATCGCAACCGCCAGGGTCCTATAGTTTAGACATGACTTTGACGATTGTTGCAAATTAGACTTTACAAGCATTGGCGTTTTGATATAATAAGACATAAGTTAAGCGTAACTTCATATTGGAGAGGGTATGAGATTAAATTATAAAGACCTAATAGTTCTTGGTTTGGTAACTAGCACATTATTTGGGATGAGTGCGGTTGTTGTCGACGCTGCGTTAAACTATGATTCGAAATTAACACAAGCAATCAATGGTGGCGTTATCAGCACCGACGTTCGTGATGCGTCAAATCAAGTTGTAGCTTTGCCGTCGTTCGCTATGACAGCGGTTACAGCATCAACCTCGCAACAAACTGCTACGGGAACCTTCGGCTCCGCAAGCCAGCGAATAGCAGTTGACGATGCTCGAGGCAACGGTAGCGCGTGGACACTGGCTCTGAACGCAAAAACTCCTGGGACTGGTACGTGGACTAGTGGAGCGAATAATTATAAATATAACGACACTGCAGCCAACGGCCAGTTGACGGTCAACCCAGTGGCTGGCACGATAACAGCGTTGACCGGTGGCGCTACGGGTGTAACAAAAGGCACGTCAGCAACATTTTCTGGGACTGGTGCAATTACATTGATGTCGGCCGATGCTACTGCTTCAAAAATCTGGAATGGCTATATCACAGGTATAGGTTTGTCTCAGACTATTCCAGCTGGGCAGGCTGTTGGCAACTATACGATCGATATGACTCAGACAGTTACTGGCACCTAAGAAGCAACTTATTATTAAACAGAGAGACAGTATTATGAAGACTAAACTCAAACAACTAATAGCACTAAGTGTTGTTGCCAGTGTAGCTTTGGGGACAGGAACGGCGACTGTTCAGGCGGCATTAACGGCTGATTCTAAACTTACACAGGCTATTACTGCTGGCGTGATTAGCACTGATGTACGAAATTCTAGCGGTGGTATTGTTGCGCTACCATCATTCGCCATGACAGCAGTTTCTGCTTCAACTTCTACGCAAACAGCGACGGGCTCCTTTGGCGACAACAACCAGCGTATCACCGTCGATAATCC
>CAZKHR010000019.1:6874-9511 GCA_964552745.1 uncultured Candidatus Saccharibacteria bacterium
GGTGGACATTATCGCTAAATGCCAAGGTGCCAGGGACAACCAAATGGGCTAGTGGCGGTAATAACTATAACTACAACGGCAACTCGACGACCGGCCAGCTAACCGTAAATCCAGCAGTTGGCACGTTGACCGCTTCAATCGGAGGCACTGCTAACGTGACGCTCGGTTCGCAAGCATCATTTACAGGAACTACTCCGATCACTCTAATAAGCGCTGCTGCCGCCTCGGCTGATATTTGGAACGGCTACGTAACTGGTATCGGCCTGAGCCAGGCAATCCCAGCTGCTCAGCCTCTCGGTTCTTATAGTATCGATATGACGCAAACTATTACGGCAACTTAACTTAGGAGAGCGGGTTCAAGCAGATGATTAAGAGATTATATAGCAATATTCTTGTAGGTATCCTGGTTAGCGTATTGGCTGGTGCGGTGCTGTTACCATTTTCATCAGTCTTTGCTCAAAATTCATCTGGTGGAATAGGTGGCCGGACGACGAAGGCTGACCCCAATAACCCCAGGACGCAGTCGATATTTATCTATACCATGGATCATAGCGAGCAGGCTCGAGATGCTATTTTAGTGGTCAATCGTACTGATGGGGAGAAGACGATTTTGCTTAGCTCTGTTGACGGTGTTGTCACTAATACCGGTGCCTATACTTGTCGTCAGGAAAGCGAACCAGTGGTTGGCATGGGTGGCTGGTTGGAGCTGGACAAAAAAAGTGTTACTTTGCCAGCAGGCGGTGAAGAAGAGGTCGGCTTTACAGTAACGGTTCCCGAGAACGCTGATGTTGGAGAGCATAATGGCTGTATTGCTATGCAAGTAGATCAGTCACCAACAGAAGCAACCGGTGGTGTTAGGTTACATATGCGTCAAGCCATTCGGACGGTTTTAACTATTCCAGGGGATCTTAGGCGAGAGCTGACAGTTAGTCAGTTCGAAGTCGGTAGAGATCAGGCTGGTTTTCCGGAGTACTTAATGAGTGTAAAAAATGATGGCAATGTCTCAGCGGATGTTGACATGCGAGTTCATGTCAAGAATATTTTTGGCAAAGAGGTTTTTGTTACAGGAGGTGAATATCCAGTTATCCCAAATGAAACATTGACCCAAAACTTCAACTCAGATTATCGACCGATGTTTGGTGGTTGGTTAACCGCTGAGTCGAGCATCAAGTACGATAAGCGACTCGGTATATTTGGTACGCAAAACGAATCAGCTGATTTTGAGGTTAAGCAGGGCGAATCAGTGAAATTCTTTCTCTGGCCAACGGTGGTGGGATGGATAGTGATAACCTTTGCTGTAGTATTGGTCAGTTTGTTGGCTAGCTGGTTAATTGTCAGTAGAAAGAAATCCAAAAAATTACGCAAGAACCTGACTGAGTATACTGTTAAATCAGGTGATACGCTTGAGAGCCTGGCTGAAGTTACTGGATTTTCCTGGAAGGACATTGCTAAACTTAATAATCTTAAGGCTCCGTATGTACTAACTGAAGGGCGAAAATTACTCCTCCCTGGCAGTACTGCTCAAGCTAAAAGCTCCGCAAAGTTCGAGAAATCAGAAAAGCAAGAGGACTAGCATATGGTGGTCGCAAAGCTATTGCGGAGACTGCTTTATGTTGGAACAATCATGGTCGCTATGTTTGTTGTGTTTAGCGATAGCATCTACGCCAATGACTACCAATTGTATCAGGAAATATTACCCGTTCCTTGTGAGTCAACCCCTGACGCCCCATTGTGTCCGATGAAGCCTCCAACCGTTGGGGCAGTTAGTGTAAATAAGGGCAGGCCGTTTTTGACAGGTCTTTACGATGCTGATAAATCGGTGCGATTATTGGTTGAGGTCGCCGATAGGGTATACGAACTCGGAGTCGACTTCGAGCTAACATCTATCGATGGCGTATGGACGCTTGATTTAACTGAGCTGGTTACGCCACTTGTCACGGGAAATTATGAAATTTGGGTAACGACAATCGATAGTTATGGTAGCGAATCTCGTGGACAGGGGCAGTTAATAGTTGAGCAGAGCACGTTAACTCCACCTGACGTACCACAAGAAGGGCGGTTGTCTAGCACTGGTCAGGCAATGATTCTATTTATCACGACTGCGTTAGTTCTTTTGTTGTCTGCTGTTTTATTGTTTATTTATTCGAAACGATCGAAGAAGTAGGTTCTTGTAAAGCTTGAATGATGAGCGATTGTTGTGTTATAATTTTGATGAGGTGTTTTTTCCTGTGGCCACAGTTCATGTGTCATCGGAAAGATGAGCGATTATCAATCGCGAACGCCAACAGGAAGAAAGGGCTAAGGCCTGACTAGAACCTGTCGGAACTGACACGATAGATCAGGTAAACTAAGCGCCACAAAGAATCACTTCTTTTGGAAACGAGATGGTACCGTCCGCATAATTCCCGAGGATTCCAGTGGAGAAGAGGGACTTTTGTTTGGAGAAAATATGGAAAAAGAACCACAAACATGCTGGAGTGTTCGCGAAATAACTATCGAAGACGGTGAGTCTTCGCATGAACTATTGAAGCGGCTGCATGTTACTACATATGAAAATGCCGAATTAGGCATCAGTAGCGAGCAGATTGAGGAGCGATTCAATAAAAGAACTCCAGAAGAGCGACATGACAGGCTAGA
>CAZKHR010000020.1:0-9450 GCA_964552745.1 uncultured Candidatus Saccharibacteria bacterium
TTTCACTCCGCTCCTTCGCCTCCTTATCATCTCGAAAGTAAACTTTCAGATGATTACGTTCGGCTCGCCAACCACTCGGCCACCTATCCATTCTTCCCTATTTTACACTATTTGTGACCGTTTAACATGCCAGTACAACCGAAGGCGCAGCGTGTCGTGCGCCTATCGCTACGTTTCACTCCGCTCCTTCGCCTCCTTATCATCTCGAAAGTAAACTTTCAGATGATTACGTTCGGCTCGCCAACCACTCGGCCACCTATCCATTCTTCCCTATTTTACACTATTTGTGATTACTCAGTACTGCCACCCTGTGAAATATACTTGACAAAAAACAAAGCTTGTGCTATATTGAAAATAAGACGAATTAAAATTGTCATTAATACAAAATTTACCAAAATACAAAAAATGAATTTTACCAATCTATTATCTCAACTTATTGCGCTCGTCAGCCTACTGACGGCCTGTGGCGTTGTCTTGCACGATACCAGCGTAGACAAGGCGTTTTCTTCAGCATTTTATCGGACTCAAAAAAGCGACTTCACTGCTACTACCGAAGTTTCGGCGCGACCAGCCAACCCACATACCCACCCTCAGCACTTATCGGTTGCCAAGAATCAATCCGCCCCGCGTGCACTACCTCGAGAACGCAACAAACGCTTCACTAGCGATAAGCACCCAGCCCGCGGCTATCACGGTGAAAATATCTGCCTACCCTTCGCCGGTGAATGGACCTAGGAGCACCTAGCTAATCGAGCTGAATAACCCCTAGCTCTGCCACTAATCGCTCTATCGTTTTAACAATCTCCACCAATTCTTCCCTAGTCTCCTCGACTAACTTCTGCGGCGCCTTGTCAATATAGGCAGAATTGTCTAAACGAGCTTGCAAACTAGCTTGGCGCTTCCTAGCCTCAATAAGCCTCAGTTCAAGGTTTGACTGGTGCTGATAAAGCGTATCGCTATCGATGTCCAGCCATGCCTCTCGATTGGCCGCTGCTAGGCGCAAGCCTCGTGGCTGGTCAGTGTGAATGATGCTTTCCAGCTTCATCAAATGTTGAATCGTTTCCTTATTGCCCTCAATCGTGCTGTCATTGCCATAGAGTAACGAGTATTTCTTGTGGCCTGGTAGCTCAGCAATCACCCACCGCCCCTCAATAACCAGTTCGCGAATTCGCTCAAACTGTTCAGCTGAAATCTCATCGTACTTCTCAGCAACCGGCCACTTCTCTGCCATCAATATACCAGTGGTATAATTCAGAGTCTGCCAAATCGTCTCAGTCACAAATGGCGCAAATGGATGAGCCAACTGCAAACTAGTCGCCAACGCCCACGATAACAGTGGTCGATTAATCGCTGTTTTACTGGCTTCGATATACCAATCGGCCAAATCATCCCACACCATGTGATAAACCACATCCGCTGCCTCGGCGAAGCGATATTCTGCCAGCTGCTTCTCAATATCAACAGAGGCCTGATTAATTTGGCGAATAATCCAGTGATCAGCCGGAGTGACCGGCTCAAGTGGCACAATCACGTGGTTATCGCCAATTTGCTCTTGGACAAAACGTGCGATATTCCATAATTTATTACAAAAATTTCGTCCAGCTATCACCGCACCCTTGTTGTAGGCCTGGCTCTGAGCAGCCGACCGACCAGCAATAATTCCTAGGCGAAGCGCATCTGAGCCGTATTCGGCAACCACTTCCATTGGGTTGACGACGTTACCTTTAGACTTGGACATTTTTTGATTGTGTTCGTCATTGACCATGCCGTGCATGTAGACTTCCCTAAATGGCACCTGGCCTGTTCGATAAACACTCAGCATAATCATTCGTGATACCCACTGTCTCAGCAAATCTGACCCAGTTTCCATGAGTGAACTGGGGAAGAAACGGCTTAATTCGCCTCCGTCCAGATAATCAGTCACGACATATGGCCACTGTCCGCTTGAAAACCAAGTGTCAAAGGTATCTTCCTCGCGCACATACGTTGTATTATTTACAACGATTGTTTTTTCCTCAACTCGCTCGTCGTATAGCCAGTCGCTAGGGTCATCAATATTGCGAAATGCTGGAATAGGAATTCCCCAAGGAATCTGGCGACTAATATTCCAATCACGTAGTTGAGATAGATAGGTTTCGACTTCTTTTTGCTTCGTAGCCGGATAGAATTTTATCTCCCCTGCCCTCAACTTCTCCATTGCTGCCTTGGCTAATGACTCAACCTTGATAAACCACTGATCTTTTAGCAGAGGCTCAATGGCTTGCCCACACTTGTAGCAATGCCCTACCGCGTGTTCAATATCTTCTTCGCCACGACGTAGCTCGGCCGCTTGAAGTGCCGCCAGGACGCGCTTACGTGCCTCCTCAGGCGTTAGGCCCATAAACTGCGGTGGCACGTTGATCATTTTACCGCTAGTATCGATAATCTGCACTCGCTCCAGGCCATGGCGCTCAGCAATCTCAAAATCGTTCGGATCATGGGCTGGCGTAATCTTCACCGCACCAGTACCGTAACTCATGTCCACATACTCGTCGGCAATGATTGGAATCTCCTTTTCGAGAATTGGCAGCAAGATTCTTGTACCAATCAAGTGCTTATAACGATCGTCCTCTGGGTTAACGGCAACCGCGACATCACCCAGCATCGTTTCTGGCCTAGTCGTTGCGACTATAACTTCACCAATACTGTCTAGTGTTGGGTAGGCAATTTTCCATAATTTACTCTTCTCAACCTTATGGACAACTTCAATGTCCGAAAAGCTGGTTTGATGCTTAGTACAGAAGCTGACGATACGTTCGCCTCGGTAAATGAGCCCATCATCCCACATTTTCTTAAAGGTGTCATAAACTACACGAATAACTTTTTCGTCGAGAGTAAAAGTCGAATGCTTCCATGAAGCGCTGGTGCCGAGCGACCGTAGCTGTAACTCCATGATGCCACGATTGCGGGCAACAAATTCCCACACCTGCCCATAGAGCTGTTCGCGTGAAAAATTAAATCGACTCTTCCCTGTTTTTTCTAGCTCTTTCTCATAAACCACCCACGTTTCAAATCCGGCATGATCTGCTCCAGGGATAAAAACAGCATCCTTGCCCTTCATTCGTTGAAAACGGACTATAATATCCTTTAAATTCATATCTAGTGCGTGACCAATGTGTAGATTGGCGTTAGCGTTTGGTGGTGGCATGACAACTGAGAACGGCTCACCCTGCCCTGTTGGCTCAAACCGACCACTGGCTTCCCACATTGCATAGATGTCCGGCTCAAACTGGCTCGGTGTGTATTGCTTTGCTAGTTTCATGATAAAATCCTACCTTTTCACGTGAAAAATCAAACCAATAAAACTACTGTAACCATCCTCCCCTCTGATGATTACTCTGTTATGGCCTCTTCCACGTGTTTGTTTTCACTTTTAAGTATAGCATATTATGAAGCATTTATATACTAAATATTTACCTCTAGTACATCCTCTTTTTATTCTTACACCCACATGATTTAGGGCCACCCCGCCGAACACTTAATGAAAGCATAGGGAAGGGTGGTTGAGAACGGAGAACTAGACTAGCTAACACGAGCCGACATCGGAGGGTTGCTGTAGAGAAGTGAGAGGGGGGTAGGGAATAGGGACTAGAAGTACCGGCGTATCGTCTGGTAGATACGATAGGCCCAATATTCAAATGATTTCAGCGGGATATCCCAAGAGCCACCAAAAGCCACGTCTTCGCCACCAAAACTTCGCTTAAACTTGGTAAAGCCTGCCCAGGGGTGGTGTGGGCTACTGCCATCAGGGGCAATTCCGTATAAGTCAAAACCAGTGAGACCTTGACGCTTCGCATCAATAATCGCTTCCGCCACAAGGGCCGTGCCGGCATTTAGCTTACGATGCTCGGGCAGGGAACTAGCTGCTGCATGAGCATAATACCTAGTCTTATCATGATCGTACATCAGAGAGGCTGCAATTGGCTCGTCTTGATAAGTCGCATACCACAAGGTTGCTGCGCCAATAGGGAAGAGGGCGGTTGCTTGCGCCCAGAAGTAATCATCGTCATGCGGTCGCATACCAGTTCTAGCTGAAACCTCACCGAGCAGTCGAATCAGTATATCAATCTTCATCGGATCGGTCGTTGAGCTAACTGTGACGCCTTTTTTTTGATAGTTTCGATAGCAATTTCGCACTGGCTGGGTCATTTGCGAGATCAGCTCATCCTCTGACTTATTTAAATCGATAGCACGTGAAAACTCTGGATTTAAGCTTTGATAAGTCACTCGACGAGCACCTAGCATCTGCAAATGCTCAGCATACTCCAGATTAGTTGGCTCAACCCGTACGAAGGTGGTCTCATGATGATGACCTAATGCCACCAGAGAGTCAATCGCCTCTTCGAACGCTCGACGATTTTCGGCAAAAGGACCATAAGGGCAGTAAAGGCGAGTATTTTTTGTGCCGATCTCTAGAATAGCTAGATATTCCCAGTCTTTTCCCGATTGACGAAAAGTTTTTCGTCCCAATTCTTTCTGAAAGCCCTGCCAAGCTGTGGATTGAAGGAAGTGCATTAGGCTACCTCTGTTTTTCGTTGTATTTTTGACAACGCATTATCAATCGCTACTGCTCCCTTACGGTACACAACAATCTCCTCATCATCGTCAAAGCCAACAATCGTCGAGGGTAAGCGACCATCAAGGTTACCACCGTCCACATAAAAATCTACCTGGTCACCAAAATAATCAATCGCCATCTGCACCGAAGTTGAGGTTGGAGAGCCAGAAGTATTGGCGCCAGTAGTCATCAGTGGACCAGTTTGCTCAAGAAGCTGAATAATTTCTACAAGAGCTGGAATACGCACCGGCAAGGTTGTGCGAGCCTGCCTGAGATATGGCGGACTAGCCTGGGCGTCAATAACCACACTTAGGGACGCGGGCCAAAGATGACGAATTTTATCTAAACTAGGCGTGTCCAGACCAAGCTCAGTAAATTGCTCAATCGATGCCCCGATTATCGTGCCTGGGGCTAATTCTCGTGGCTTTAAGGAGTAAAGTCGCTCCACCGCACTTCTTGATTGCGCGTGCGCTACGAGTCCATAAACGGTATCTGTAGGAATAACCCCCACTGCACCTTGGTTGAGCAACTGTGCTACCTGTGTGTCGCTTAAATCGGAAAACATCTGCGCCGTCATGCGCCCCCCGGGAATACTTGTGTAGCGGTCATTGATAAACTAGGTACCACCTCGAGGTTGTAGGGGTCATTCGGGGTATCTTTCTGAGCACGATAATAGCCTAGAGCGGCAATCATCGCCGCGTTATCGGTACAGAGCTGGATTGGTGCGTATTCGATAGGTAACGGTAGCCTTTCTGACAACTGCTTGCGTAAATCTTCATTGGCGGCTACACCACCAGCAATTACCACTGATATTGGCTGGAGTTGCTCGTAAGCCAGCAAAACTTTGTCAACCAGAGTTTCATTAGCTATACGCTGAAAACTGGCGGCAAAATCATTACGCTGTGACGGCGTGAGAAGTTCTGCCAGGCCATGAGAAGGGAAGGTGAAGTCTTTCCCGACTTCACGCTGAACAGTCCTCAAAACGGCTGTCTTGAGGCCAGAGAAGCTAAAGTCAAACTGATTAGCCATGCGCGCCTTGGGGAATTGGAACCTTAGCGGGTCGCCATCCAGGGCCGCCTTAGCAATCGATGGACCGCCAGGGTAGGGGAGACCGATAATTTTTGCCACTTTATCGTAGGCCTCCCCAACAGCATCATCCTGAGTTTGGCCAACCAACTGATAATTGCCATGGTCACGAAATAATACCAATTGCGAGTGTCCACCGCTGACAATTAATGCTAAAACGGGAAACTGGGGCTGATTTTTTGGCAAAATCAATTCTTTCGTCGCTTCACTTAGCTCTTGTTCGGTAATAAAATTAGCATAAACATGCGCCTCAACGTGATGTATTTTATACAACGGTTTATTGTGAATGACTGCCAAGGTGCGGGCAGCCAGTGTGCCGACAAGCAGAGAACCGATTAGTCCGGGCGCATAGGTCACAGCAATAGCGTCGATATCAACCCAAGTACAATCAGCGTCGCGCAGAGCTTTGTTAATCACCGGATTTATCACCTCTAGGTGGTTACGTGCTGCTACCTCTGGGACAACCCCACCGTATTCCGCATGAATATCAATTTGCGAGTGAATGACATTGGAAAGCAGGCGCTTGCCATCCTCAACGACAGCCGCCGCCGTTTCGTCGCAACTGGACTCAATTCCCAAAATCTTCATAACTCTCTTATTATACCTCAGTAGACTATCGAATCTCAAAAAATATACAAATCTTAGCCATAAGTGGTAAAATAGGCTTATGAAAACAGCAGTTGTGGAAAATCAAAAAATAGTTGTACGAAAAATGTTACCGTCAGGACCACTCAAGTACCTAGAGTCGGGCTATCGTAAGGGGCGAGTAAAGGTAGTTAGCACCGCCTATGGTAAGCCGGCAAAGCATCTTCGAGTCATCGCCGTCACTGGTACAAACGGCAAAACGACCACCGCTTGCTATATTAACGAGATTCTCAAAGAAGCCAAATTCAAAACAGCAATGTTTACTACCGCAGTTATTGAGGTGGCGGGTGAGGCAAAAATTAACAATCTAAACGCCACTGTGGCATCTACGGCCAAAATGCAACGATTTTTCCGTGACGCCAGAAAAGCAGAGGTTGATTATGTGATTGTTGAAGTGACAAGCCATGCGCTTGATCAGCACAAATTAGATGGCATGCCAATCGAGGCAGTAATTATGACCAATTTGACGCAAGATCATCTGGATTATCACGGCACAATGGAGCGCTATGCCAAGGCAAAAGCGAAGTTATTTAAACTCAAGCCACGCTTTGTCGTCCTCAACCGTGATGATGAGTGGTTTGACTATTTCGATAAGTTTGAAGCTAGTGAGCAAAAGATGACCTATGGCGAACACCAGGAGTCCGAAGCGCAAATTGTGCACACCAAGCTATATCGAAAGGGGACTGAGGCAGAGGTGGTGATTGACCATCAGACTCATCTGGAGTTGGCAACTGCTCTACCTGGACAGTTTAACGTATCAAACATGACGGCCGCCACCAGTTTGGCCTATTTACTCGGAATAAAGCTAGCTGACATTCAAGAAGGGGTGGCTAATCTTGAAGCTGTACCGGGACGATTTGAGCGAGTGGTTGAGGGGCTGGACTATGACGTGATTGTCGACTATGCTCATACGCCAGATGCGCTAGAGAAGCTACTCCAGGCAGCACAAGGAATTACCAAAAATCGTGTCATCTTAGTTTTTGGCGCTTGCGGTGACCGCGATAAAAGCAAACGACCAATTATGGGCGAAATTGCCGCACATGGTGCCGATAGAATTTTCCTGACCGACGAAGAAAGCTATAACGAAAACCCGGAAGAGATTCGTGCCATGCTACGCGAAGGCATCGAACAAGCTGGCGGTGGCGCCAAAACCACTGAGATAGCCGATCGACGAGAAGCAATTGAACGCGCCCTCGGCTCGGCCACTAAAGGCGACATGGTGCTAATCACTGGCATGGGACACGAACAGTTCCGTATCGAAGGTGGCAAGAGGCTACCGTGGAACGACTCAGCCGTAGTGCGAGAAATTTTAGCGAAGTAAGTGCTATAATTAGGATTAATGATTTCTACTGCGAGAATCAAGAAAAAGTTGTATTTAACCGTGGCGCGGTATTTTCGGTTTTTTGCCAATCTATCCTTGAAGCGTTGGCGACCACGAGTGATTGCCGTGACCGGCTCGGTTGGCAAGACAACTCTATTAAATTTACTTGAGGTGCAACTAGGGAAGCGAGCGCATTATTCGCACAATGCCAACAGCGCCTATGGTATTGCATTTGATATTCTCGGCATGGATGGAGTGCGCGGGTCAAAGCTGAAATGGTTTTATTTGTTTATTATGGCGCCAGTCAAAGGCCTTAGCTTCCGCCACACTCAAGAGTTTTATGTAGTGGAAATTGATGGCGAACGACCAAAAGAAACGGAATTTTTAGCGAGCTGGCTAAGACCAGAGGTGACATTGTGGGTTAGTGTAGGGCGAACGCACGCAATTTATTTTGATGAATTGGTAAATAAAGGCCTATACGAGTCTGTTGACGAGGCAATTGTTGATGAATTTTCGTACTTACCACGCCTTACCAGTAAACTAGTGGCCTATAATGCCGATAGTCCACTGATAGTCAAAGCAATGGCTGGTATCGACGTGCCCCAAGAAAATGTCGACAGCTCTGCGCTGAAGACTTTTGCGGTTTGGCCCAACAGAACCGGATTAACAGTAAATGACGAGAATTACGTTTTTAATGAACCGATGCCACAAGAAGTCTACGTTCAATTAGCACTGCTAAAAATATTAGCAGACTACCTGGATGAACCAGTAGTGACGGATTTGTCGAGTTACGTGCAGCCACCTGGTAGAAGCAATTTTTTGCTAGGGAAAAATAACGTCAAACTAATCGATAGTAGCTACAATGCTCATCTGATAAGTGTTGAATCAATCGTTCGTCTATATTCGGAGATGCAAGCCGATCAGAAATGGCTAGTTATCGGTGATATTGTCGAACAGGGCGAGAGCGAAGCTGAGGAACATACGAGGCTTGGGGAAATTTTGCGAAAAACTGACTTTGAACGTTATATCCTGGTTGGCAGACGAACGCAAAAATGGACCTACCCGGAAATGGATCAGTCAAAAACAGTGACCTTTTTACGCCCTGGTGATGCCTTAAAATACCTTAAACGTGAGCTTAAGGGTGGCGAAACGGTATTGTTCAAGGGTAGTCAGTATTTGGAGGGGATTATCGAACATTTACTGGAAAATCCTGCCGATGCCGCCAAATTACCCCGCCAAGAACCAGCTGCCAAAAAACGTCGCGCGAAGTGGGGGTTATAAATATGAAGGAAATTTATATCATTCATGGCTGGACTTATACGATTGAGCCATGGACCAGTGTGGTGTCAATTTTGCGCTCCAAGGGCGTCACGGTGCATCAACTTCGCGTACCAGGGCTGACGACGGACAGTACGGCAGTTTGGACTATCGAATACTATGTAGCGTGGCTTCATAAACAGCTAGGGGGGGTCGAGAGGCCAATTGTGCTAGGACATTCTAATGGTGGGCGGATTGCGCTGAATTATCTCAAACAGCATCCAGAAAGCTTCGAGAAGTTGATTTTACTAAATTCAGCAGGCATAAATGTCGATAACCAAAAAATTTCGTTCAAAAGACGTGTTTTTCGAATCGGTTCGAAATTATTAAAACCTTTGAAATACATTCCGCTAGTTAGAAAAGTCGTCTATCGCTTAATTGGTGGCAGTGATTATGACAATGCTCCTAAGAATATGAAAAAAACTCTCCAAAATATGCTTGATAGCGACAAAAACCTCGACCTAACCGACATTGAGACCCAGAC